>NZ_JAHLRC010000018.1:0-60689 GCF_018919545.1 Citrobacter sp. S46_ASV_140 | reverse complement strand
TGAGTGGGAAATTTTTGAAAACAAGACCATTTGTAAAATAAATGTCACATTGTTTCGTCTCAGTATCTATATAAACCTCTCTGAATGATTTAAAGGCAAGTCGCCTGCATACCTCCCTATCTTCTTTTAGTGACAAGTTTAGTTCTTTACTCCCGCGACTTTTATCCTTCTTAGTTTTATTTTTCAGAACCTTGATTGTAGTTTCGATTTTCTTTAACTTACGATCCAGTTCACGAACTTTTCCAGCCAAAACATTTACTTCAGGGGCTATTGTAAGTGCCTGTACGAGACTGTTTATTTGAAGCTGTAAATCAATGCTATTTTTTTCTAATGTTTCCTGCAAACTTACCTGATTTGACTCAATCTGTAACTTATCAAAATTGAAAAGTATCTCTTCAATCAGATTAACATCGACAAGCTCTCTTTTAATCGATGGACTCTTACACCGATGAAGCCTTCTCATAGGGCATACATAATAACCTTTTCCAGACTTACTCACTGCAGTGATAATCATGGTATTCCCACAACATTTACACTTCATCACGGTTCGCAGCAGGTTTATAAGATATGGGTTACCGCTGTGAGAGTTGAATCCGAATGGAGACAATCGCACCTCCTGAACAGCATAAAATTCATCATCAGTAAGAACTTTGGGGTAATAATCAATTATTTCATTAACGCCTTTTGCACGTCCTCTATATGTTGGTCTGCAAATACCAATAAGCGCTTTGTTACCAAGGATTTTTTCGATGACAGAGGGGCTCCACTCACCAGGTGTACCAGTCATATTTTCAATCAACCTGTCATTAAGATATTTAGTAATAGCTGTCAGAGATTTATTTTCTTTACGTAATGAAAAAATTTTCTTAATCACCTTCACCTTTGATTCTATCACTTCAAAATGACTGTAGTCAGGACTAACTCTTAACCAGCGAGGACATGCTTTTGTCATTATCCTACCGTTTAACTCGGCCTCATCCCTTTTCTTTTTCCAGGAGAGCTTCACCCTACTTGATTTTATTTCGCTCTCTTCATTAGCTCTCTGAGCAATTAGAATTGCTTTGATGAGTGCATAGGGATCATCGAGCGATGCTTCAGAATATTGGGTATTATCACTAAGTGTGATGACATCAATACCACATTTTAAGATATATTTTAGTCTTTCTGTAGCCTCTCCGACTTTCTCTCGAGAAAGTCGGTCCAAACTTTCAACGAGTAAAACTGTACCAGGAATAATAAGCCCATTCTCCAGTGCATCAATAAACTCACTAAATGCACCTTCTCTTGCATGTTTCCCCTTATAAGCACTCAACCCCAAATCTTCATATGTAGTTGGGTCAAGAGTATATTGTGGGTTATTTTTAAGCCAATCATCTATTAGTTTTTTCTGTCTCCTTAATGAATCCCCTTTGTCCTGATTTGCTGACGAGAAACGCATGTAAGCAATGGCCTTTTTCATATATACCTCATTTTCAATGTACACACGCTATAAGACCATTAACTTTTAATTTCTGATGAAATTTTCCAGAATTTTACAATGTAAAATATCTTATTCTTACCAACCTTGATAAAAACAGGATTTTCAGTCAGATGATACTTTTTATAGCGTATTCCAGTTGGGTTCCATCACTTCTCTCCTTGATGCTGTTCAGTTTTGATATGCAGGCGCGGATCTCCGTCTTTCGGCTCAGGCCATTCGCGCTGCTTGTTCACCGCCAACTTTTGTACTATCGCCTGGGTAATCTGCTCGTCACTGATACCAGCATGACGTTGCGCATCCCATAACAGGAATTGCATGTCAGCCCATTCGCTAAGGTCGCCTGGTTCAGCAGCAACCTCGAGCGCTTCTTTGGAAAGGTGCTTCAGCAGACCACCTGGACCGACATCGCCGAAAGTAGCCTGTGACCATACTGCTTAATCACGACGTACCTGTTCGCGGGAATCACCACTGCAATCACCTTCACAGCATCAACCATTGCGTAGCCGAGATTGCCGCCATTGCTTTGTGCTGCTGCATGGATAAGTATCTTGCGTATCTGGTGCAAGCGATCGAGTGATACAGGACCGTTTACCGGGTGGTTGTTAGTTGTCATTGAGCCTCTTGGGTAACTTTTTCGACCAGTTCAATCCACTGTGGCGCCAGCCTTTTTTCTGCCTGCTCGCGGCTTCCCGCTGGACCATTCAAATTCACGCGGTAATGGTCATACGGACATTTCAATCCACCCCATATCCATCCCATATAGTTAGGCTTTAGCGCGTATTCGGGCATATTTCCGCAGGTCGGACAGCGTGGTAACTCAGATTGTTTCATTGCGCCAGCTCCTGCATCAACGCGCCGTGTTTGCGAATGCTGCGAACGGCTTCACGAAGTTTTTCCAGGTTGGACAGCTTCGCTTTTGTGCGGCGAATTTCATTTGAGATGCCGCGCACCGTCGGGATCAGCAGATCATCAGGGCGGCTGACAAACGAGGGGATTTCCTCGACAATTTCAGTGACAGATTTTTCTGGTACTGGTGGAGTTGATATCTCCGGTTCCCGTTGTGCAGAGCTTTTGTTTTTCACTGGCCCAGCGGCCGGCACCGAATAAACAAACTTACTGCCCACTTTTTCGCGGATGATCCGCCCTTTTGTCATGTGGTGGGTCAGCATTGGCGCCACCCGTTTTGACTCAATACCTGCCAGTGTTGCCAGCTCAAGAGATGTCTGTGGTCCATGTTCCGCCAGTAATGCGATGACGTCGCTGACTGATACACTTGCCGATACTTTGCTGACAGAATTGATCAGTTTGGGCTGTGATTTAACTTCCCCAGTGGCAATTTTCCAGTACCCGTTAGCCTGAACAACCTCGTTACATTCTTCATGCTCACGCAGCATCCCGATCACTGCCGCAGGCTCAATTTTCATACGCGCCGCAATTTCACGGGCCGTCGCTTTTTCCATCGCTTTCAGTACGTCTAAAATGGTTTCCATAAATTTCTCCAGGTTAATTTTTTAGCCCCTGAAACCTTCAGGGATGGTGTTGTCCGGGACTGAAATGGCGTTAACATCCCGTTGTTGCGTGTTACCACCAAGGCGGATAATTAATTCATCCCATTTTTCCCGCAGCTTTGACGGGCTCAGGACATTGCGACACCAGAACGGATCGCGTTGTACGCGTTTGAATAAATCGCAAATCTGGCGATGAGTACGCCCGTCCATGCAACGCATCAGGCGTATTTCGTTTGCCCAGGCATTCCAGTTCGGGTCTTTTGGGCGTGACAGTTCGCCGTCTGTTTCGGCAGCCTTCTCGTAGAGTTTCTTGATGCGGGAAAAAATCCATTCAGCGCACTGGTGATCTTCTGATGTGCCCCATTTGCCTTTTTGCTGTTCAGAAGATGATTTTTTTTCTTCGCCTGTAGATAAATCGGCTTCCGGGGACGCAGTTCCCGGACAAGAAGAGATCTGTATGTATTTATCTGTTTTAAGATCTGTATAGAGAAAAGATTCGGCTTGAGAGCCGTTTCCAGGATTCGGCTTATGAGCCGTTTCCATTCGGCTTAAGAGCCGTTTGGGTTCGGCTTGAGAGCCGTTTCCATTCGACTTAAGAGCCGAATCCAGCACTGGCGGGAATATAAGGGCAATTAATGCCTCTTCGTTGATGCGATAATGCATCTTCGGCGTACCGTTTACCTTGCGTTTCTTCTCTTCGATAACACCAGGCAAATACTGGCTGATTATTTTGCTCATTGCCTTGCGGATGACGTCCTCACTGGAGGCTCGAACTTCCGCAGCAATTACTGCATGTTCTTTGTAAAACCAGCCATTTTCCAGGCGAGATTTACCAGACCAGAACACCAGTTGATTCAGGATCGCCGCGAGTAAATGCTGCTGGCGGTCACCGGCGAAAAAATCCAGATAGGGACAAGGAATCGTGATGCTGTTCCCCTGACCGGACATCGACTGGACAATCTCAAAAATTCTACTCACACAAAACTCCATACCTGCTGTGCGCTCTGTCATGACTGCACCTTCCTGAACTTGAGTTCAAACTCTCTCCGGCCTATCTCGCAGATGTCCTGATAACCTTCGTATCGGTACATAACCCGAAGATGTGAAACTCTCGTTACTGTCACCATGCGTCCGCGTTCGTTGCGGTACTTCATCCCCGGAATCAGTTCAGCGCTGCGATCGACTGTCTCCACCGGTACTCTGTGCTTCATCGCTTTTTTCATGCGGTCTACTAATTCCTGGGCAAGCATGGGAGCCTCCTGTTACACCGCGTGCGGGCTGATATGTTTAAACTGGATGCTGACGCCGGGAATGAGATCGGCCAGCGCCTGAATCGCCTCTGCCGTTTCTTTGCGGATTACCTGCATTGGTTTACCAGTCAGCACCGCGCTGGTCGCCTCGATGCACTCGCGGTTCGCAATGGCCACCAGGTTATGTAAGTCATGTTGACCAGCCAGCTCTGCATCCATCGCAGCCCTGATTGCTGGCGCCAGCACAGCTGCCTGACCACGATAGTTCGGCGTGTCATTTCGAAATGCCCGCTGGATGATCTGCGTATTGTTATGCAGGCGACGCGCATACTCTGACGGGTCGACGATATCCGCCAGGCTGTCCAGCAAATCACCGTAGTGATGCGCTGTAATCAGCGGGACTATCTTTTTCCAGCCCCCTTTCCTGCCATCCTTCATCGCCCACTCTTCCAGCTCGATGGCTAGCAATTTGATCTCATTGATTTTCATCGTTCAATTTTCTCCCTTTCTTTGCTTTATCCTGGTTTTCATAAAACAACGGGTCATATTTCAGAACTCCACCTGTTAGACGCTCTAACCTAACTGCTCGCTTTTCAGGAATGGCGCTTCCCCATCGGGTGACCGCGACCTGAGAAATGCCAAGCGCTCGCGCAACGGCAGCTTTGGAGCCAAAAAACTTAATCACTGTCTCTGTGAACATGCGTCCTCCGCATAACTAATGTTAGCAAAATAAATACTAACAAAAGTTATGTCAAGTTAACTTATATTAGGCTTATGAAAATTGAAACTTTGAGTGATCGCATCGCCGCCCGGCGCAAAGAGCTTGGACTAACACAGCAGCAGCTTGCTGATCTGGTTAAGAAGTCCAGCGTTAGCGTATTCAAATGGGAAAGCGGCCAAACTGAGCCAAAGGGGAAAAGTCTCTTTGCTTTAAGTACTGCGCTGCGCTGTTCTCCGACCTGGTTACTTTTCGGTGATGAAGAACAAATCCCCACCCCAGTGGAGTCACTTCCTACGGCGTTAGATGAACGGCAGCAACGTCTTTTAGATTTGTTTGATTCTCTTCCTGAATCAGAAAAAGAGTCCTATCTCAATGAGTTAGAAGCAAGAGTTGAAAATTTTAACCGCCTCTTTGAAGAGCTTCTAAAAGTTAGAAAATCCCAAACAAATAAAAAATAGCAAGTCAGTCAATGGCTTGCGTTTTTTCACATCTCGTAGCTTAACTTTTGTTATTTTTATTCTTGCCATTTAAATTACCTTTAGTTAATCTCATGTCATCAAGTAACCATACGCAGTGATTACTCAGAATCAAAATGTTCCGCTTACCCTGGCGATACAGGGGAAACAGATTTTAAGTTTTAACGCTAAATAGGTGTCTTCGGGAGGGGTTACGGGTTGGAGTGACTACCAGCATCGACAGCTCTATCCGACGAAACGGAACCGTCTAACCCACGGTTGTCGGTGAAAAGTACCGTAGGGATGCCAGCTAGTCACTGGCCCCCGCCCGAAGATACCTACCACCGCGCCTGATGTGGTTAAAAGCAGGCCAAAGCAATAACAAGTAGAACCCTGTTCTGGCGGCCCGGTGTTTTCCCATATGTATCCGGTAACCGCCAGCCTTTTTCAGGGAATATCAGCCGGTCATGGTAAGTATCTCGCAGGATCCTTACCGGGGCTGGAAGAGTTACCACTTGGAGACGGCCCTTATAAATGTCCTGGACAGTGGCGGTACCAGCACCGATAACAGCGGCAGACGTTCAACTGTGAAAACGGAGAGATGCCAGCTCCCTCGACGGCAGTGACGGCGGGAAGTAGACCGCTGACGGCTCGGAAAGACGAGCTAGCCCAGACAATATCTGAGTGGCTTTAAAAACAGATGGGAGTCGGTGTAATCCCGGCAAATGGGTTTCATGTACCGAATGAATACATGATGACGCGGGGAAAGAACCGTGACAGGAGGGAAGTAGACCCCGCGAACACAACATGAAAGCGCACTCCTTCACTTACCAGTTATGGGTGACAGGTGTGAAACAGGCGGAGTGCGCTTGCAGATGTGATTAGTTACTGTGTGTGCCGCGTGGTCTTTGCCCATCTCCCACGATGGGCACCTTTTTTACCGGAGGGTTTATGAAAAATTCACAGCCAGTTATACCGGACGGGGATCCTGATGTGGAAAGCTCAGTAAATAATTTTATTTATCAGTTAAGCGTTCCTGTTTTTCGCGACCGCCTTACAGCTGAACTTGAAGCACTGTACGAACAACAGAAAGCTACTCTCGATCACACTGAATCTCTGCTCAGGATGGTGCGTGCCAATGGTTAAATTTACCAGCGACGATATTGCCCAGCGTACAGCTGAAGCTGAATATAAAAAAGCTGTGGCTGATATAACCGGCGTTCAAAAATATAAAGATGAGGCGGTGCTGGATATGTGCTTCATCAAAGTAATGACCAAAATAGTTAACGACCAGAGGGTTAATACTAGCGAATTTTTACGCTGAACTTTTATTTACCCCCTTCGATAACTTCAAACAATTAAGAGAGTTTTTATTTATGCCTTAGCTGGCAGGGCTAACTATATCCATCAATGATGGCCCTGTCATAACCAGCCATGCAGGGAGGGAAAGTGACGCTTGAGTGCTGTCCGTATTGCAAAAAATGGAGTTCTGATGACTCCATGTATAAATCAACTAAAAGAATGAACAAGAGAGTGGTCACTGCTTATTTCTGTAGCATTGAGCATGCTATCTCCTACAAACAAATTCATGAACCGCGGCGCTGCAATTTAAGCAGAAGCAATGCACGCCATTCACATAAATATTATTGAGGTTATTATGACAACTGGATTAAAAAATTTTGGCGGGAGATTCGAACCGAAAAAAAGCGCGCTTGAAAAAGATAGTACGCTTCCGGTTTATGTTGCTTTTAAACAATCGAAAAATAAAACAATTGCAAAGACCTTACTGCATGCGGATTTTATACAGTTCGCGCCAGATTATGCTGATGATTATTTTGCGCCCAAGGTATGGGAAGTAGAGGAAGGAATGTTCTGCACTGTTGAAGGGCAGTTCTATACCGACCTTTTCACTGGTGAAATTGTCTGGAATGCTGAGAAAGGCGAACCAGAGCGCATCATAGTTGAGCCAGAGCTTGCTGGTGGAAATGAACAACTTAATGCTGACGCGACAGAAGAAAAAATGAAACCTGTGAAAGAGCTGGATGTGCTGGCCCGCGCATACTGCCTTGCGGTGTTTGGTGCCATTGAGGAAATCACCCCTTCTCAGTATGGCCAGTTAATCGACATGCTGAATGATGATGAATTTAGCCCTTTACGCGAACAGGCAGAGGGTCTTGCCAAAGAACCCCGCATTCTTGCCATGCTTCCTGAAAAACAGGCCGAATGCCTGGTCTGGGTGCGTCAGAAGGCGCGCGACAATGCTAAATGGCCAGACTATAAAAACCTGTTTACCCAATGGGCTGATACCCCGCCCGATAAACGCGAGCCAGTAAAGTGTGTTCAGACTGGCACCAGGAGCAGTGACAAGCCGACCATGAGCGAACTTGCTACCAGACTGCGCTATCGCACAGCCATGGGAAAATTATCCCGATCCATGGATTTCGACGTGTGCAGCCCTCCAGTTGGCATTGAAATGCGCATCAATACCATGCTGTGCAGTAAAGATGTCGAGATTGATAACTGGTGTGCGCCATTTTCACGAACACCGGGTATTCATGATTATCACCCGGCGTCCATCGTGGCCATCATCAAAACCGCTGATGAAAAACTTCATATTTACCCTGGCGAACTTCGCCAATACATCGATAGCTGCATTGCGGGTTTTGACTGCGTTAATCCACCACAACTGGTCATTGATATTGCCTGCGGCCGTACCTCTGCCCCGCTGCCACAAAAAAATGATGGAGCAAAATCTGATGGTAAAACCGAACAGACGTTACAGGACGAAAATTTACCACCAGCAGTCTGCCCGGCTCGCGCTGCAGAACTCGACAGGGAACTGGATGCAGCATTTGCCAATAGCGCCTCAAATGAGGGTGAAAAAACGGAAGTAACCGAACAGGAAGACGATCGCCCAATTCTGGATGATCATGAAGTTGAGATAGCCCACGCGCTGAACGACCTGCTTTCGGGACGTACTGACATTATGGGCAAGGAAGAAGCGGAAGGCGTTGTGGCATGTACCGGTCATATTATCGCTAACATTCTTCCTATGCTGATCATCGATATTGCCACCACTGAATTTTGTCTGTCTCCCAATTTCAGCGACGAAGAAGTTCACGATGTCGCAACGACAATTCTTGATAGCTGGTCTGATGATGCTGCCGCACGTCAGAAAATCGCCCTCGATGCGATCGTGGAATATCGTCGCCCGGAACCGCCAAAACCAGTGGTGATGGATCCTCCCGTGGTTACCGTTACCCCGAAAAAGGAACCAGAAACAGTATTTGGGCCAAAACCGGCCCCGATGGCCCTCACCTACCGCCAGCAACTGACGCTCGCAGCGCTGCAAGGGATGTGTGCAAACCCGGCATACCGCGGCGATTTTGACGAATTGCCGCATATGGCCGCAGCGTTGGCCGCTGGGGTTATAAGTGCGGAGGCGGAGCAGTGACAGAGAATTTAACCGGCGATGAAGAGCTGAACCGTTCTCTGCACGTCTGTGATGATGGATGTGACTGGACGTCCTGGCATTTATGGCGAATGGGAGAACGCAGGCGCATAAGTGAGCATGTTTTCACGCGGCCACCAGTTCGTCAGCGCGCTATACAGCCGAGCATGAAACCCAGGAAAAAACGGTGCCAAAAACGAAAGGCAAAACCAACTACTGATTTTTGATTATCAATATTCGCCAGCTCCAGCATGTACTGTTGTGGCTGGCGGCATCGGAGTTATGTATGTCGCAACTCATTTTCAGCGAAGAGTGGATGGTTGAAGCGCGATTAGCAGAAAAGACCGGCTTGTCTGAAAGACAAATTAAAAGTTATCGGTTGAATTTGTGGATCGAAGGCGTGCATTTCAAACATCTGACAGCTCTCGGGGAAACTGACAATTCTAAAGGTCTGCTTTGGTACAACTATCCAAAGATTAACCAATTAGTACAGGAAGCATGATGGACTTTCCAACCGGCGTTGAGCTGCATAATGGAAAAATACGGATCACATTTACCTATCGCGGCAAACGTTGCCGCGAAGTCCTTCGGGGCTGGACGGTTAACAGCAGCAACATCAAAAAAGCCGGAAATCTTCGTGCGCTCATAACAAGTGAAATACAGCTCGGTAAGTTCGACTATGCGGAACGTTTCCCGGAATCCAAAGCGCTTAAGAAGTTCATCACAACCAAAAAAATCACCACGTTTAAAGAACTGAGTGATTTTTTTACAGACACCAAAGCCTTAGAGGTATCTGGTGCAACACTGCTATCGCTTACTTCGGTCGTAAATACGTTACTACGTGTAATCGGAGAAAATACCCGTCTGGTAGATATTGAGCATGCCGACATTTTGCATTACCGAAAGGAGTTATTAACCGGGACAATTATTAACCCGGCGATGCCGAATCTGGCCAGGCAGGGCCGCGCGCCCTCAACAGTCAATAAACAGATGGCAGTTTTATCAGAAATGCTTAAGCTCGCAAACCGAAGCCAGTTTATATTGCATGCTCCTTATGAAGGAGTGTCGCGACTCAAGTTATCTAAAAATGATCCCGACCCACTTTTACTTCATGAGTACCAGGCTCTGATAGCCGCCCTTCCCCGTAGCCAGGCATTAATCATTATTGTTGCCGTACATACGGGGATGAGGCCGGGCGAGATATGCGCCCTGGCATGGGAAGACATTGATTTGGTAAAAGGTGAAATCCACGTATCCAGAAGTTTGACGAATAAGCGAGTATTTGTACCCCCTAAGACAGATGCCGGAATAAGGACGATAACGTTGCTTAAACCTGCTCTGGATGCACTGAAGGAACAATACGAAGTCACCGGCGCTAATCCGAAGCAAGAAATTCGATTTCACCATCGGGAGATCGGAAAAACTGAGCAGCAATCTCTTCGCTTCGTTTTTTCACCGACAGCATATTCGTCAAAAAAAGGCAGTTACTTCTCCAAGAACTCGATTGCCTATGGCTGGAAGCGAGGCACTAAACTTGCAAATATCCGCGAAAGGAATCCTTATCAGTCACGGCATACCTACGCATGCTGGACGTTGATGGCCGGAGCGAATCCGTCATTCATAGCGAGTCAGATGGGACATGAAGATGCGCGCATGGTGTACGAGGTTTACTCCAAGTGGATTGGCGACATGAACCAGGATCAGGTCAACATGCTGAACAATCAGATGCCAACGGCACTGCCCCCAGGACGCCCCCACGGGCAGGGGAGCATGAGAAAAGTTATTTAATTTCATAGCGCTGCTTTCAATCCACATAATCAGCGTTAAACTATTTATACCGTTATTTTAGGGAGAAACGATGATGCGCGTACTGGTTGTCGAGGATAATGCTTTATTACGCCACCACCTCAAGGTTCAGTTACAGGATTTAGGGCATCAGGTGGATGATGCAGAAGATGCGAAGGAAGCGGACTATTATCTGAATGAACATCTGCCGGATATCGCGATCGTTGATTTAGGACTCCCCGATGAAGACGGTTTGTCATTGATCCGCCGTTGGCGCAGCAATGAGGTTTCGTTGCCGATTCTGGTGTTAACCGCGCGTGAAGGCTGGCAGGACAAGGTGGAAGTACTCAGCGCCGGAGCCGACGATTACGTCACAAAACCGTTTCATATCGAAGAGGTGGCTGCGCGCATGCAGGCACTGATGCGTCGCAACAGCGGTCTGGCATCGCAGATTATTTCTCTTCCTCCTTTCCAGGTGGACCTCTCTCGACGCGAGTTATCCGTCAATGATGAAGTTATCAAGCTCACGGCGTTCGAATACACCATTATGGAAACACTTATCCGTAACAACGGCAAAGTGGTCAGTAAAGATTCGCTCATGTTACAGCTTTACCCAGATGCCGAGCTGCGTGAAAGCCACACCATTGATGTTCTGATGGGGCGTCTGCGTAAAAAAATACAGGCGCAATACCCAGATGATGTCATCACCACCGTGCGTGGCCAGGGATATCTTTTTGAACTGCGCTAATGAATAAATTATTGCGTCATTTTTTCCCGTTATCACTGCGGTTGCGCTTTTTACTGGCAACCGCGGGCGTGGTATTGGTGCTTTCGCTGGCCTACGGCATGGTTGCCCTGGTGGGCTACAGCGTCAGCTTTGATAAAACAACGTTCCGCCTGCTGCGGGGTGAAAGTAACCTGTTCTATACCCTGGCAAAATGGGAGAACGGTAAGATAAACGTCGAGCTGCCTGAGAATCTCGATATGCAAAGCCCAACAATGTCGCTGATCTATAACGAAGACGGTGAGTTGTTGTGGGCGCAGCGCAATGTTCCCTGGCTGACGCACAGTATCCAACCGGAATGGCTAAAAGCGAACGGTTTTCATGAGATTGAAGCCAATGTAGATGCCACCAGCACCTTACTGGGCGAAGATCACTCCGCTCAGCAGCAGTTAAAAGAAGTCAGGGAAGATGACGACGATGCCGAAATGACCCACTCGGTCGCCGTGAACGTCTACCCCGCCACTGCCAGAATGCCACAGTTGACCATTGTGGTTGTCGATACCATTCCTATTGAGCTAAAGCGCTCGTATATGGTCTGGAGTTGGTTTATTTATGTGCTGGTCGCCAATCTGTTGCTGGTCATTCCGCTGTTATGGGTAGCCGCCTGGTGGAGTCTGCGGCCTATCGAATCGCTGGCGCGTGAAGTCCGTGAGCTTGAGGAACATCATCGAGAGATGTTAAACCCCGCCACCACGCGCGAACTGACCAGCCTGGTCCGCAATCTTAATCGACTTTTAAAAAGCGAACGCGAGCGCTACGACAAATACCGTACGACGTTAACAGACCTCACCCACAGCCTGAAAACACCGCTGGCGGTATTACAGAGTACGCTCCGCTCGATGCGTAATGAAAAAATGAACGTGAGCGACGCGGAACCCATCATGCTGGAACAAATCAGCCGTATTTCCCAGCAGATTGGCTATTACCTGCATCGCGCCAGCATGCGTGGCAGCAGCGTGCTGCTTAGCCGCGAACTGCATCCGGTCGCGCCGTTGCTGGATAAACTCACCTCGGCGCTAAATAAGGTGTATCAGCGTAAAGGCGTCAACATAAATCTCGATATCTCACCCGAAATCAGTTTTGTGGGCGAACAGAACGATTTTGTCGAAGTGATGGGCAACGTGCTGGATAACGCATGTAAATATTGTCTGGAGTTTGTCGAGATTTCAGCGCATCTGTCCGAGGATCAGCTACACATTCTGGTTGAAGATGATGGTCCTGGTATTCCGCAAAGCAAACGGGAAGTGGTGTTTGACCGTGGACAGCGTGTCGATACGCTACGACCAGGGCAAGGCGTTGGACTGGCGGTGGCGCGAGAAATCACCGAACAGTATGACGGGCAGATTATTGCAGGCGATAGCCTGCTGGGTGGCGCGCGCATGGAAGTTATTTTTGGCCGCCAGCAGCCGGGGCAGATAGACGAGTAATCGCCGCATGTAATAAATATGTACTGATTTCCCGCTTGCGGTTAAGTATCCGTTATAATCGGTTGCAGATACCAGCCTGCGGGATGCTCATTATGGAATACCAACTCACACTTAACTGGCCCGATTTTCTTGAACGCCACTGGCAGAAACGCCCGGTGGTCTTAAAACGCGGGTTTAACAACTTTATTGATCCACTCTCTCCTGACGAACTGGCTGGACTGGCAATGGAAAGCGAAGTCGACAGCCGACTCGTCAGCCACCAGGACGGTAAATGGCAGGTTAGCCACGGTCCGTTCGAAAGCTATGATCATCTCGGCGAGAACAACTGGTCGCTGCTGGTACAGGCGGTCAATCACTGGCATGAACCCACCGCCGCGCTGATGCGTCCGTTTCGCGAACTGCCGGACTGGCGGATTGACGATCTGATGATCTCCTTCTCCGTACCCGGTGGCGGCGTTGGCCCACATCTTGATCAGTACGATGTGTTTATTATTCAGGGAACCGGGCGACGTCGCTGGCGCGTGGGCGAAAAACTGCAGTTGAAGCAGCACTGCCCTCACCCGGACCTGCTGCAGGTCGCCCCGTTTGAAGCCATCATCGATGAAGAGCTGGAACCCGGCGATATCCTGTACATTCCACCAGGATTCCCGCACGAAGGCTATGCGCTGGAAAACGCCATGAACTATTCGGTCGGTTTCCGCGCGCCAAATACTCGCGAACTGATCAGCGGCTTCGCCGATTACGTTTTGCAACGTGAGCTGGGCAGCACGTATTACAGCGATCCTGACCTGCCGCCGCGCGATCATCCGGCTGACGTTCTGCCGCAGGAAATGGACAAGCTGCGTGAAATGATGCTTGGACTGATTAATCAGCCGGAACATTTCCAGCAGTGGTTTGGCGAGTTTATTTCTCAGTCTCGTCATGAGCTGGATATTGCTCCACCGGAGCCGCCGTATCAGCCAGACGAAATTTACGATGCCCTGAAGCAAGGGGATGTGTTAGTGCGTCTGGGCGGATTGCGCGTATTGCGCATCGGCGATGACGTCTACGCCAACGGTGAGAAAATTGATTCACCGCATCGCCCTGCCCTGGAAGCGCTTGCCAGCCATATTGTTCTGACGGCCGAGAACTTTGAGGATGCGCTGGAAGATCCGTCTTTCCTTGCCATGCTTGCCGCACTGGTAAACAGCGGATACTGGTTCTTCGAAGGATAATACGAACGGTGCCTGATGCGACGCTAGCGCGCCCTATCAGGCCTTCTGGAGTGAAATACTGTAGGCCGGATAAGCGAAGCGCTATCCGGCATCTATCGATAAATTTACTGCTGCTTTGCGGTTAACTCCGCAATACGTACAATCACCCGCACCGCTTTTTCCATTCCTTCCAGAGTTACAAACTCATGTTTACCATGATAGTTGTAGCCTCCGGTAAACAGATTCGGACACGGTAACCCCATAAAGGACAGCTGCGCGCCGTCGGTGCCGCCACGAATAGGTTTCAGCACCGGCTCAATATCGCAATCGCGCATCGCCTTCTGGGCGATATCCAGCACGTGCGGATGCTCAATCACTTTTTCGCGCATATTGTAGTAGCTGTCTTCAATCACCAGTTCGATATAGCAATCCGGGTGTAACCCTTTGCCGACCTTTTTGGCGATCTCCATGATCTTGCGTTTGCGCGCTTCAAACTGCTTGCGGTCAAAATCACGGATGATGTAGTGCATATCCGCCCGATCGACCGTCCCTTTCATGCTCGCCAGATGATAAAAGCCTTCGTAGCCTTCCGTCGTTTCCGGGCTTTCGTCTGCCGGAACCTCAGCATGAATACGAGCAGCCAGCGACAGCGCATTCACCATCACCCCTTTTGCGGTACCGGGATGGACATTGTTGCCGACAATTTTGATATTAACCGACGCGGCGTTGAAGTTTTCAAATTCCAGCTCTCCCACGCCACCGCCGTCAACGGTATAGGCCCACTGCGCATCAAATGCCGCAACGTCAAAATGCTTCGCCCCTTTACCAACCTCTTCGTCCGGCGTAAAGGCCACGCGGATATCACCGTGCGGAATATCTTTTTGGATGAGCACCGCCAGCGCGGTCATGATTTCCGCCACGCCTGCTTTATCATCCGCGCCCAGCAGCGTTTTACCGTCTGTGGTGATCAGCGTCTGACCCAGAAGTTGATGCAGCACCGGGAACATCACCGGCGACAGAACTTCATCACCAATGCCTAACGCAATATCGCCGCCGCGATAGTTTTCAACGATTTGCGGATTAACGTTTTTACCGCTGAAATCCGGTGAGGTATCCACATGGGAAATAAAGCCGATCGCGGGAATATTGCCAGCAACGTTAGCGGGCAACGTGGCCATCAGCGTCCCCTTTTCGCTCAGTGAAATGTTAATCAGCCCCATCTCTTCGAGCTGTTGTTTGAGCAGTTGTAATAACTTCCACTGTCCTTCGGTGCTGGGTACCTGCCGCACACCCGATTTTGATTGGGTGTCCAGCGACACGTAGTGTAAAAAACGCTCAAGTAGTTTATCCATGCAGTCACCCTCACTTTTTGTGACAACATTATCAATAAGCAACAAAAGACAAATATTGCGTCAGGTCACTTTTATCCCCGCAAGTGAGAATATTTCGCCCTGACATCCCCTCTGACTATAGGGCTAAGTCAGTAATTCGCAACAAGGATTGGCGATTACCATGGTTTGCCGTAGAATAACGGCCCTCATTAAGAGTCATCAAGGTGGTTAACCACGAACCCCGCAGCGGTCAGCCATCCGTTGCGTTTACATGGGACAGAGTAAAAAATTGAATAAACAACCGCGTTCGCTTTCTCCACTGGTGCAATTAGCGGGAATTCGCAAAAGTTTCGATGGCAAAGAGGTGATTTCCAGCCTGGATTTGACCATCAATAATGGCGAGTTTCTCACGCTGCTTGGCCCCTCTGGCTGCGGTAAAACAACCGTTCTTCGCCTGATTGCCGGTCTGGAAACGGTTGATTCCGGTCATATCATGTTGGACAACCAGGACATCACTCACGTTCCTGCGGAAAACCGCTACGTGAACACCGTCTTCCAAAGCTATGCGTTATTTCCCCACATGACCGTATTTGAGAATGTGGCCTTTGGCTTACGCATGCAAAAAACGCCCGCAGCCGACATTCCTCCCCGCGTTACCGAAGCTCTGCGCATGGTGCAGCTGGAAGAGTTCGCCCAGCGAAAACCGCATCAACTCTCCGGTGGACAGCAGCAGCGCGTAGCGATTGCCCGAGCGGTGGTCAATAAACCTCGTTTACTCCTGTTAGACGAATCTCTCTCTGCGCTGGACTACAAACTACGTAAGCAGATGCAGAACGAACTGAAAGCGCTGCAACGTAAGCTTGGTATCACCTTTGTCTTTGTCACTCACGATCAGGAAGAGGCGCTGACCATGTCAGACCGTATCGTGGTGATGCGCGATGGCAAGATTGAGCAGGACGGTACGCCGCGCGAAATCTACGAAGAGCCGAAAAATCTGTTCGTCGCCGGGTTTATCGGTGAGATCAATATGTTTAATGCGACGGTGATAGAACGTCTGGACGAACAGCGCGTTCGTGCTAACGTTGAAGGTCGCGAGTGCAATATTTATGTCAACTTCGCGGTGATTCCCGGGCAGAAGCTGCACGTCCTGTTACGCCCTGAAGATCTGCGCGTTGATGAAATCAACGACGACAATCATATCGAAGGCCTGATCGGCTACGTGCGTGAACGCAACTACAAGGGCATGACGCTGGAGTCGGTTGTGGAACTGGAAAATGGCAAGATGGTGATGGTCAGTGAATTCTTCAACGAAGACGATCCTGACTTTGACCACTCTCTCGACCAGAAAATGGCGATTAACTGGGTAGAAAGCTGGGAGGTCGTACTGGCTGATGAAGAACACAAGTAAATTCCAGAGTGTGGTGATCGTCACCATTGTCGGTTGGCTTGTGTTATTTGTCTTTCTGCCCAACCTGATGATCATCGGCACCAGCTTTTTGACCCGCGACGACGCCAATTTCGTCAAAATGGTCTTTACGCTGGAAAACTATACACGCCTGCTCGATCCGCTCTATTTTGAGGTACTGGTTCACTCCCTCAATATGGCGCTGATTGCCACGCTCGCCTGTCTGGTGCTCGGCTATCCGTTTGCCTGGTTTTTGGTGAAACTGCCGGAAAAAGTGCGTCCATTGCTGCTGTTCCTGCTGATTGTTCCGTTCTGGACCAACTCGCTGATTCGCATCTACGGACTCAAAATATTCCTCAGTACCAAGGGCTACCTCAACGAATTTCTGTTGTGGCTCGGCGTTATCGATACCCCCATTCGCATCATGTTTACCCCCAGCGCGGTGATTATCGGCCTGGTGTACATCCTGCTGCCGTTTATGGTGATGCCGCTCTATTCCAGCATTGAAAAGCTCGATAAACCGCTGCTGGAAGCCGCGCGCGATTTGGGCGCCAGTAAACTTCAGACCTTCACCCGCATCATTATTCCGTTAACGATGCCGGGAATTATCGCCGGATGCCTGCTGGTTATGCTGCCCGCAATGGGGCTGTTTTACGTTTCCGACTTAATGGGCGGGGCGAAAAACCTGCTGATTGGCAACGTGATTAAAGTTCAGTTCCTGAACATCCGCGATTGGCCGTTCGGTGCAGCCACCAGCATTACGCTGACCATCGTCATGGGTCTGATGCTGCTGATCTACTGGCGCGCCTCCCGCTTGCTGAACAAGAAGGTTAGCGACATTGATAGTTAACCGATATTACTCAAAAAGTTAAAATGATCATGGCATGCTTTTTACCCTCAAGTAAACTGCATGCCAGGTCACGAACGGGGATAAGATTTGTAAAATCAGAAAGGAATTGTAAACCCGCAATATTATGCCGTCATGATACTCATGAATTTATTATCGATATTCAAGAAATTGTCTTCTGGATTCATCATCTTCAAGGTACTCAAATGAGAGAAGGCGAATTTTGGTAAGGTTATAAAACCACTCGCAATCGTTTCGTTGAATAATTTCGCCAGGCTTGAAACATATTCCGGATGCTTCCCGGATAATCGCATATTTACCATTATTAAACCTGGCCCTGTGGATACAGAAAGATTGGCCAACCTGCCCATGACAGCTGTTCGAAAGGATATGTCCTTCAATAAAAATAGATTTTTTAGATTTCATCATCATATCCTCTCAAACTACAGTACAGGAGCAATATTGTCATTTCCCAACATCACTCACGTTAGGTGGCAGAAGCCGATCAGCCGCCGATACACCAGCATTCTGATGGTCTGAACAACAGCCCGCAGGCAGGGCACTCCAGAACCGCATCTTTTCTTAGTTTACCTGCTTTCTGATCGGCTCTGTATGCGCATACCGGGCAGGCAACATGCACCGGTCTTTCTTTAAAGTGCCTGAGTCCTTTTGTATAAGACATAAATAATTCTCTGAGGAACACAGTAATTATTATACGCCTTAATATAAAAATAACTGGCTTAAGTTATGTTAATTTATGATTAAATCAGGAGATCAGATATTGAAAATTAAACGTCTGATTTATGATATAATACCCTTCCGTGAGAAATTTATCATGAAATCAGAAGACACCCTTGACTGGTACCCGGCCCAATTGCCACCAGTGAAAATT
The DNA here is from genome assembly GCF_018919545.1 of Citrobacter sp. S46_ASV_140. Lineage (NCBI taxonomy): Bacteria > Pseudomonadati > Pseudomonadota > Gammaproteobacteria > Enterobacterales > Enterobacteriaceae > Citrobacter > Citrobacter sp. S46_ASV_140. The sequence continues at coordinate 42,160 of NZ_JAHLRC010000018.1, read as the reverse complement.
ATTCTTGGCGAAGCCGTGCTGGCAGTGGGCAAACAGGGCCGACCTATTAATACCCGAACTTTGCTGGAATACCTTCAGGTCATGCAGGACAAGCAAAAAAAACGAGATGACAAAATCGCCATGCAGACAGCGATTGAGGTTCTCAGGGATAATCAGCGCATTAACGGCAGACGTTAATGCGCGTCCGGACTCAGTGTCAGTTCTGAATAATCTCAACCGTATGGTTTTGTCCATCATCCCGCAGCGGTATTCTGTCATCAGGGAGGAGAACACCATCCAGTGTAACGCGATATTCTGCATCGCCGCGTGACACACTAATCTGATAATGGCTTTCGCCATATTGATAAGCCATAGAAAAAGACGGCCACCCATCCGGCAACCGGGCATGAACCGTAAGGTCAGCACCGGAACGTTTTATCCCCAGTAATTCCTCGGTAAGTAAACGCCAGGCCCAGCCTGATGAACCGGTATACCAGCTCCATCCGGCACGTCCGATATGGGGAGCGACGCTGTAGACATCAGCGCTCATGACATAAGGCTCGGCTTTATAGATCCCGACTGAGTTCACATTCAGAGTATGATTTATCGGGCTGAGCATGGACCAGAGTTGCCAGGCACGTTCGGCATTCCCCATTCGGGCAAATGCCATCACAGCCCAGATAGCGCCATGTGTATACTGCCCTCCGTTTTCCCGCACACCAGGCAGGTAGCCCTGTATGTAACCCGGATTTGGACCGTGCCCATCGAAAGGCGGCGTTAATAGTTTTATCAGTCCCCCCTCGCTATCCACAAGGTGCTTATCCAGCGCCTGCATGGCCTTTGCGCACCGTCCCGGGCTAGCGGCCCCGGACAATACTGACCAGCTCTGGGCAATCGCATCAATCCGGCAATCCTGTGATGCTTTCGACCCCAGGGGAGTACCATCGTCAAAATATCCACGCCGGTACCATTCACCATCCCAGGCGTGGGCTTCGAGATTGCTTTGCAGGCGTACAGCCTGTGAACGGCACATTGAGGCGACGCTTTCATCCAGCCTGCGATCAGCCAGCGCCGCAAACCGCTGCAAAATGTCGAACAGGAAGAAGCCCAGCCAGACGCTTTCACCCTTGCCGTCGATCCCCACCCGGTTCATGCCGTCATTCCAGTCACCCGCCCCCATCAGCGGCAGACCATGCTCCCCGAACTGTTGTCCATACTTAATGGCTTTGACGCAGTGTAACCAGAGTGTCTCTTCGGTACCGCTGATCACCGGCGTATCATAGGCAGACTCTTCACCAGGCTGAAGCGGACGTCCCTCCAGATAAGGAATACGTGTTTCCAGTACATCCATATCCCCCGTCGTTTCAACATAGTGGCAAACGGCAAGCGGAAGCCACAGATAATCATCGGAACAGCGGGTGCGCACCCCGTTGCCGTGTGGCGGGTGCCACCAGTGCTGTACATCACCCTCAATAAATTGCCGTGATGCACACAGGATTATCTGTTCTCTCATCCGGTTCGGATCAGCATGACTCAGCGCCAGCGTATCCTGCAGTTGATCGCGAAAACCAAATGCGCCGCCGGACTGGTAGTAACCGCTGCGAGCCATCAGGCGGCAGGCTACCGTCTGGTACAATAGCCAGCCATTCACCAGTAAATTTACCGATGTGTCGGGGGTGTTAACCACGATTTTATCGAGCACATTGTGCCAGTGGTTGTGAACCCGGTTCAGCTCCTCGCGGACCGTCTCCTCATTCATATAACGGGCAAGCGTCTCCTGAGCTCGAATATGATTCTCCTCTGCGCCGAGGATAAAAATAAACGTCCTCTGATCGCCATCAATTAAGGTAACCGCCGATTGTACTGCCCCGCAGGGATCCAGACCGGCGCCCGTTTTACCTGAAAGCCTGCGTAGCTTCATGACCGACGGGGCGTGCAGAGAACCATTACGACCGATAAATTCCCGGCGGTCCCCGGTCAACGAACAGTCATTACCGCTGACGGCAAAAAAGGCAGTACGACCGCTACCGTTATCACCATAAAAATTGTTCGCCAGCACTCCGCAGCCGCCAGGCGGTCTGGCCGCATGTGTCACAATGTGAGGGGCTGAGCGAGTTCGTGTTCCTCCGAGCGTCCACTCCACATAGCCGGTGACGGAAAGTTTGCGTGTCCGCCCCGAAGAGTTACTGAGCGTCAGGAGCGCCAGTTTAACCGGCGCCTCTTCGGCAACCAGGACCGTCAGCTCGCTGTCTATACCACTCTCTCGATGGGCAAACACGCTGTAACCGAAACCATGGCGGGTCAGGTAATCACCATGTCCGCGAACAGGTAAAGCCGTCGGTGACCAACACTCACCGCTCTCTTCATCGCGCAGATAAAACGCCTCGCCGCTGCGATCGCTCACCGGATCGTTCTCCCACGGTGTCAACCGGTATTCATGTGCATTCTCATACCAGGAGTAGGCCTGTCCCGCCTCTGAAATCACAGTGCCAAAACGGGCATTTGCCAGTACGTTTGACCAGGGTGCCGGTGTCTGCGCATCTTCCCGCAGGACAATCTGATATTCCCGACCATCCTGAGAAAATCCACCGTACCCATTGAAATGGCATAACTGACTGATATCGGGACTCCAGTCCGTATGTTGATTACGCTCGCGTACAGCCCGTGGAATGAGTGCTCTGGCCTGAGGTTTAAGGGTGTGAGTACGCTGATTAAGCTGCTCATTAATACTGCCTGTGCGGTCATCAAGATAAAGACAGGCCACGCTCATCAAAAGCAACTTATCCTCAGCAGAGAGATGCTCGCCATTACGAACAAAAATACCGCCCGTTTTGTCCAGCAGGCTGGCTTCAGACCCGGCATAAATTAAGTCCATAATCTGATTTTGTAAGCCCTGCTGGTAGCCGCCGGGACTGTTATTCAGGATAACCAAATCAACATCCAGTCCTTTCTGTCTCCAGTAACGGTGCGCCTGAATCAGTGTGGTCACTGAAGCAATACTTTCCTCGCTGGTAATACTGATCAGCACTATCGGCAGATCGCCTGAAATTGCCCAGCCCCACAGACCGGACTGACCACGCCGGTTGCGGCTGATCGCCTGGCCTTCGGCGCGCAGCTCCTGGACAGGGTAAAGCACCGCGCTGGCAAGACGATTAAACAAAGTGGCATCATCTTCACTGGCGTTCATCTGGCGTAACACCACCAGACTGTGAGACCAGGCCAGTTCAAAGACGCGATCAGCGATAGGGTAATCGCGGTATTTTTCCAGCAATGCCAGACTCTGCTGGCGGGTCTCGCTGATGCCATAAATGATATCAATCGTGACCGGCTGCCCCGGCTGCAGAGTGATGGCGTGGCGTATTGCCAGGATCGGATCCAGCACTGACCCCGACGTGTTGCTGAGCGCCCCGCCTGCCTTTATTGCCTGGGCATCAGCAGGGTTTCTGCCACGACCAAGAAATTTTGCCCTGTCTGTTTCAAACGAAACGTTATGAAGGTTATCGCCATGCACCACCATCATGTGAAACAGGCAGGGACTCGCTTCACCCGGAGAACGCGGGCGCCGGTGGCAAAGAATAGCGTCACGCTCAGGATCCAGTTCCGTCTGAATAAACAGATTGCTAAATGCCGGGTGTGCCAGATCGCTGGCTTCAGGCGCCAGTACTACTTCGGCATAGGTTGTCAGTTCCAGAGAGCGAGGCTGGCGACCACGATGAATCAGTGTGAGCCGTCGCAACTCAATATCATCCTCCGGGGAGATCACAACCTGAGTTTTGACGCTGAGCCCATCGAAAGTGCGTCTGAATTCAGCACTCGCATCGGTGAATATCACTTCCTCGTCATGCCCGCTGGTGTGGGCTGTTGGTTGCCAGGTATTGCTCGACACATTCCCCGTCTGTATATCGCGGATATAGCAGAATGCTCCCCAGTTATCGCGGGTGGTATCACTGCGCCAGCGCGTAAGCGCAATATTATTCCAGCGACTGTAGCCGCCGCCGCCCGTGGTCAACATCAGATGATAATGGTTGTTGGACAGCAGTTGAATATCCGGGGCCGGCGTGTCCACGCCATAGAAAATACGGGGTTCATAGCGAACGGGTTTGACCCTGCCCTCATGAGATTCAAAATGACGGCGCGGACTGTACAGATCGACTGCATCCGGCACGCGTTCCTGTAACAGCAGGCTCGCAGACCGGAAGACCGTACTGGACATGAAGCGTTCAGTCATCGGGGCGTCAAGTAGCACATGAGCCAGCGCCTGAAACGCCATGCCCTGGTGATGCGCCATCCAGGACTGAACCACCGCATAGAGCTGACCGGTTGCGAGGCGTGAGGGAGTATAGTCCAGCGCTTCATAAAAACCGTATTCACCATGTGCGCCATTTTTTTGCAGCCTGATCAGGTTCTCACAGGCTTTCTGTGGGGAGACCATCAACGCCAGCAGTGTGGCGTAAGGGGCGACAACCATGTCATCAGCAAGCCCCCTGCGCAGGCCGAGACCCGGCACACCAAATGCCTGATATTGATAATTATGCTGAACATCAAAAGCATGATAACCAGACTCTGAAACGCCCCACGGTACTCCGCGTTCTTTCCCCCAATGAATCTGGCGCATAACCGCCGACTGACTCATTTCATCGAGCAGGCTGCCAGGCCAGGTGGGCATTACCAGATTCGGCATCAGGTATTCAAACATTGACCCGCTCCATGACATCAGGGCGGTTTCATTGTCAATGGTAGTGAACAGTCGTCCCAACGCGTACCAGCTTTTAAGAGGTAGCTGATTAGTGGCAATGGCAAGAAAGCTGGTCAGGCGGATTTCAGACGGCAGAAGATCGTAGTGGCTCTTGTCAGGCATATTCGTGTCACAGTTATAGCCAACACTGAGCAGACTGGTTGCTTCGCTGTACAGAAAGGCGAAATCCATCCGGGCATGCTCATCCAGCCGTTGTTCAAGTTCAGTGATAATATTGAGTCGCATCCGGGCCTGCTCCGTCGCTGACGCCGGGGGGGTTCCTACACCAGTAAATGTTGCGCGGGCAAGCTCGCACAAAGTCGGCAGCGTCTGTTCGTTCCAGGATGCAGGTAACCAGCCAAGCAGCAGCGACCACTCATGGCAAAGCTGAACCAGTTGATGCTCCAGATGTCCTGCCCAACGCATCTGAAGAGGAGATCCCTGATGGCATAGCGTGTTCAGGTGGTTGCACTGGGTGCGCATATTTATCAGCTCGCTGAAAAATGTCTGCGGAGAGAGCGACACCGCGCTCAGGCAGTGTTTTCGCAGCAACCGCAAGCTGTCAGGCGGGTTCTGACCCCACTGTTTTTCCAGAATATCCAGCGTATCGTTCAGTCCTGCCAGTATCTGTTGGCGGTTTAAAACTGGCTGATGACGCATGGCGGACAGCCCTGCACGCAGGGTCAACAAATGCCCTGCCATGTTGCCGCTGTCGACGCTTGAGATATAGCGTGGGCTGAGGGGGGCCAGCGTACGAGTGTCATACCAGTTGTAGAGATGGCCCCGGTAGTGCTCCATTTTATCCATTGTGTCGAGCGTGAGCGACACGCGCCGGAGCACTTCCCCGCCGGGCAGGTAGCCAAAGTCCCATGCCGTCAGGTTAGCCATGAGAGAAAGGCCAATATTGGTAGGAGAAGTTCGATGGGCCACCGTCGGCTGCGGTATTTCCTGGTAGTTATCAGGCGGAAGCCAGTTCTCTTTTTCTGTGGCAAAGGTTTCAAAAAACGCCCAGATTTCACGGCTTGTCTGGCGCAACAGCTGTTTTTGTTCCGGATTGGGCGAAAACACCTTACGCGCAGGCTGGCGACTCAGCCAGCTCATCAGCAGCGGTGCCACACACCATAACAAACCGATCGGCAACGCAATCCCCAGCAGTTGTGGAGCAAATTGTCCGGTCAGTATTATCAGCATCACACCACCTGCAACATTCAGCCACATCGCCTGATAAAAACGCGCGACAGTGGGTCCGGCCTGATTGCTGTCCTGGCTGTGGCTGACCCACTGGCTGAGGTGACGCCTACTGATCCCCAATCGCCATAACGTCACGGCGATCGCTTTTAGCGAATATCCGGCTTCATGCGGCAGTATCGCAAAATTAAGGCCGATACCTGACAAACGCTTCAGCGCGCCCGCCCCTACCAGTAACAGATGCGGCTTCAGGCGGCGACGCAGAGGTTTATGCAGCAGGTCATGGGTGATGCAGAGGATGGTTGGCAACAGCCATATCAGCGACAGTACGCCCAGCCAGTAAACCGGATTAGGTACCCCAAGCAGGGTGAAGAACAGCAATACCAGTAATGAAGGGGCGACCAGACTGCGACGCAGATTATCGAGTAATTTCCAGTAAGAAAGCGCGGTCAGCGGATTCCTGGTCCGGGTTCCATCGGCTCTTCTGACACGTGGTTTCAGCCAGTTAAGCAGTTGCCAGTCACCCCGGATCCAGCGTGAACGACGTGCAACATCCGACAGATAATTATTCGGGTACTGTTCATAGAGTAACACCTCACTCAGCAGACCCGAACGTGCATAGCATCCTTCGAGTAGATCATGGCTGAGAACCAGGTTTTCCGGGCAGGTGTTGGCCGTGGCCTGCATAAAAATGTCAACATCGTAAATCCCTTTCCCCACGAACGATCCTTCCCCAAAAAGATCCTGATAGATATCCGAAGACATCATCGAATAGGGATTATTGCCCGGTATGCTGCTGCGCATGGCGGCGTAACGTCCCTGACCGTTGCGTGGTATCTCCTCCGCAAGGCCGGGTTGTAAAATGCCAAATCCTTTGACAACCCTCTGGCGTACCGGATCATACTCTGGCGTATTCAGCGGATGCGCCATTGTCGCGACCAGTTTGTGCGCCGTATCGCGCGGCAGCACCGTATCACTGTCCAGGGTAATGACGTATTTAATGTGGCCCGGTAAAAGGTTAGCAGGCATGTCTGCAACGCTGACGAATTGTGTCCCCGGATGGCGCAACCAGCTGTTCAGTAACGCCAGTTTTCCCCGTTTGCGTTCATAGCCCATCCACGTTCCTTCCGCGGGGTTCCATTCAGGCTGGCGGTGTAGCAGATAAAAACGTGGGCGGCTGGAGGGATAGCGGCGATTCAGCGCCTGCGTATCGGCGATCGCCTGTCTGAGCAGCATCTGGCTTTCCGGCGAGGGTTCATTTGCAGAATCAGCGAAATCAGTGAGCAGCGCAAACCTGAGATTTTCGTTTTCATTCCCCAGCCAGCAGACTTCAAGACTGGTGAGGAGTTGGCTGAAACTTGCGTGGCTGGTCAGCATGCAGGGGATGACTAACAGAGTGGCGCTGTCAGGGGGAATGCCGGTTGAGAAATCCATCCGCGGCAAGGGGCGAGGAACGCGAAAACGGGTGGTGGCGTCACTGAGTAAATCGCTCATCAACTGAGTTACAGCGATAATCAGAGGGAATATCACCGCGATCAACAGCCAGTCTGCGCCCTGCATGGCTGTTTCGTGCAAAATTGCCGCGGTCGTTGCGGTTGTCAACAACGCCAGGCTTCCAAGCCATGACAGCAGGGTTATTCTGTTGAAACTGTGCCGCAAGCGCATGAGCCTTGAGGTGTCTGCTAACAGATGAATTTCCAGCGCCTGCCGACCTTCGCCTGCGAGATAATAACCAACATGATATTCCAGTGTATCGGGAGCACTGTTTCCTGAAAGGGTCAGCACCCTGTCAGCAACTTCAGGCTCGCTGAGACCACTGTCTCTGGCCAGGACCTCAACAACGTGCCGGTAATGATCCCGGGTATTGAAGTGCATCCGAGGATAGATACCGGCAGGATCATTGCGTAATGCCTGTTCGACGACACTTATCGTTTCGGCGAAATCAGCCCAATCCGTTTCACTCAGTAATCGCAGGCCCGCGATACTGTTACTGACAGATAGCTGGCTGGCGGCAAGCTGTTGATTGAAATTATGTATGAGAACGTCGGTGGTGATCCCCTGTTCCCGAAGGCACTGATCAACCCAGGTCAGAGGTAACGACAGCGCATTGCCATGCCCCTGCAGACGCCGCACCAGCTCTGCGACAAAGGCACTGGTTAACGTAGGTCGGGAGCGTGCCATATCGGCAACAACCATGATTAAATCGCCAGGGGCATTCTCTGCACATCCGAAAATCTTTGTTATCCACATATCGGCCAGCGTTCTGTCCTGCTGCGCTTTGATCACTTCGATACTGATACGACGAAGATTTTCAATCAGCGCCAGGCGCAGCATTCCCGGTAACGCCCAGACTTCACCTAATGTCAGCGGGGTCACCTGTTGATAGGCGGTGAGATAGCTGGTCAGGCTGGCGGCATCCCAGCGCCCGTCACCGTGAGCAATGGCCTCTGATGCAATATTGTAAATTCGTGGGCAATTCAGCGGCGACATCAGCGACGGGAGACCTTTACCAAAGCTTTTCGGCAAGTGCTGGCGGACAGTGCGGATTTGTTCCTCAATCAGATAATAATTGTCCAGCAACCACTCCCCGGCAGGCATGATGCTGGTCTTTTTACCCGCGTTAAGCTCATAGCAACTTTGGGTAATGATGGCCTCATTCTCGCCGAGTCTTTTTAGAAGATAATAAGGATGTTTATCCGGCGATAATTTATGAGTCCGTGCGAGCTTCTGACCGTAGCGTTCCATCTGGGCGGTCGAAAAGAGTTCTGACTGCAGCGTGCTTTCACCGGCAGGATCGTTCGCCGAAAACGTTACGCTTTCGGTAGCATTCATCGGAATATGGGAGCGGTTAAACCACGCCCTGGGGTTCATTTTCATAGCATTGCTCTGATGCAGAGTTAGCATGCAGGAGCAGTTGCGAAATCAGTTCAGAAACGTTCTCTCAGGATGGGCGTAAGGCATCAGGGATTTAACAGCTGCCGGGATTTGACTTAAGTATAGAACACCGGGTTTAGGTGCAACTAAGTGTCAGGGTTATCGTGGTGAAACAAACAGTGTTTTACAGCCAGGGCACAGCATTGTCTGTTTAAGGCGAATTTTAGAAATAGATTGGGATGAACGTAAGCCGCAGGCCGGGCAGATGACAGTAGTCGTCGATACGCCGCCGAGGTACTTCATTGCGTAATCGATGAGAGACATGATGATTACCCTTTCGATGAATGAGATTCACTGTACCACGTTTGGATAAAATTTAACCATTTAATTTATCGTCCTATTCTTTATCCAAAAGGGGGATATCACAGGGTAGATGACGACGTTTGCCAAGATAGATATTTGCAGCCACAGGGGCCGTTGAGACCGTTGACCCGCCACTCTTCGATACGGCTCCCTGCAGCCCGCTCTGGTATACAATGACCCGCTTCGATATTTTTTCCGGGAAATACTATGATATTTACCCTGAACTTTTCCTTTATGCCTTAGTCTAATAATCAAATCCATCTGAAATGAAGAAAATTTATGATTACCAGCCTTTCATTGGTATTTACCGTCATTACCGCTCTGTGCATTATGTTGTTTGCTGCGGTAAAAGTAGGAGTTGGGTTATCTAACAATCCCGACCGAAATGATAATTAACCCATTCGCAGGCTACTACGTCACCCACTCCCCTCAATGTGATACCCACTGACCACGAAATATTCGACAAGTGCATTCTCTGCCCTGAGCCAGCAGTAGCCCGATAGCGCGGGCTGGCATCGGAAAGGCCCCATTAAAAAGTCAGGCCTTGTCTCTATGATTAAAAATGAAGGTTTTGACAACATCCAAATTTTTTGACAGCAATAAAAAAGCATTACCTTTTAAGATAATGCTTTTCATTCAAGCTGGGTCTTTTAACAATTAGATCAATGTAATTTTAATATCATAGCTTTCAAGCCCAGTCATTTTTTCACGAGCAGTAAACTGGATGTCGGAAACTTCTTTGCCTGTCTTTTTTTTGAGTTCAACAATTTTTTTTGTAATGAATTCAGAAATATCCGCTTCAGTTTTTGTTTTTAACTCTTCGACGTTCATTATTTACCTCTCTTGATCTCTAACGTATCAACGCCAAGTATGTAACATTCCCCGTGGAGCACTTATAACAGCGCTGACATGTTTAAAAGATAGAATGGAAAGACTCAATAATCAAGAGGTTGCAGTACAATCTTCATACAAGAAAAGCGCAAAACATCTGCAAACCACTGGACTACTATCTTGGTCGGTAAAGAAACAATCAGATGTCACTTCAAAAGCTTCGATGCTGCCTCGAGAATCTCTTCGGAACTGACATCGCGATCAGAGGCAACATAAACTATTTTATGGTCTCCTGTCAGAGATGGAAATCCTGCTGACATCACGGACAGGTGTGCTTTTTCCCCATTGGGAAACTCACGCATTATTGAAGTAATTCCCTTCATTACGGATACAACAACTGCCGGTTCTGAGTTAAAAAAAACGATTACTTTTTTCATAATGATACCGTGATGGTTCGTACAGAGATGAACGGTTTAGCATACAAAAAAGGCTCCATAAGGAACCTGAACTTTATTTTCTAAAATCTAACGAAGTCTGACCAGAACGAATGTATAGCGCAACATTGTCAAATGTAATCATTCCCGATTTGCAAAAAATACATTTTGCTCCGAAAGGATTTTTTTCAGTAACATCAAAGCTCGACGTTCTGTACTGAGATCCGTGGCAACACGGGCATCTGAAGTGAATATGATGTGTAATAACAGTTACCTTATACAACCACGACATTAACTGCTGAGGGGCCTTTAGGTCCCTGTTCAACACTAAACTCAACTTCCTGATTCTCATTCAGTGTCTTGAAATCGTTACTCTGGATAGCAGAAAAGTGGACAAACACATCTTTACTGCCATCTTTAGGGGTGATAAACCCAAAACCTTTTTCAGGATTGAACCATTTAACTAAGCCAGTCATTTTATTAGACATAATTATTACCTTTCTTGAGTAAGCACTTGGGCAGAATGGTCCGAAAAAAATCATCAGAGAGAAAAGCCAGCAAGAAAATCTCAACAGGAACAAGAAATAAAATTAATACAGCACTTGCTTTAGATAAATTCGTTACAAACCAAGAATTCATTAACGCATGATTAACCAAACATAGCAAGATTTAGTTTTATAGGGAAATCGCACATGATTCTTATCATAAAAATGAATTTAAATAGCTTAAATCGAAAATTATGTCATGCTGCTTAAGACCTTTATCTATCACCCTAAGTTTTCAGGGATTTTGACTCACGGAAGAGTCGTATTTCCTCCATTGGATTATTCATCCCCCTTGTCTCTAGAAAGTGCTCCCCTTAATTTATCATTTTATTTTGTCTTCTTTCTGGACGATCCACTGTTGTTTTTTTATGACCTCATAGAGGTGTGCACAAGACAATCCGGCATAGAAGCGGTCATCAACAATGCTTTGCGGCATCCACGCGGGTGACAAGCTTTGTTGCATTGATGTGCTGCCGGCTAAGACTGACACTAAGCTCACCATAACAATGCAAAAATCCTACCGCTGGTGCAAACGCACCGTCATAGCGCATCACTGAAACAATATGAAACAATCAAACAATCAATGCCCATGCTTTTTTGTTTGTTGTTGACATTTAAATCTGCCATTAATTAGGAACTGAATCTGTGGAGGATATTTATGCTCAAACTTTTCCATTACCATTCTCAATACTGGATATTTCTCGCACTTGCACTTTCTGTTTACGTAGTTGCTTTTCGATAACACATGAATAGGTTGTGTACTGCTTCCATCTAATGTAGCCAGAACTTATATTTCATGAGCTTTGGTCCGGGCCTTAGCTCATCAAAGTGCATTGTTATTAATATAATGATACCGTTGCTGATATAAAGCCGTGCACAGACACCATTTGACCTGTTTTGATTAGCCTTATAACAACCTGTAAAAGAAAACGTTTTATACATGCTAACCAGTATTTTGGAAGTCCACAACTTTTTAATATCTGTCAAAGTCAACATGTTGAATTTAAGTCATGGGCCACTCAAGATGAGTAGAGCCGCTTACCACCATAATGGCAAATCCAAAGATATTGTGGGTATTAAAAATTACGTCTTCTTTCGCTACTGCATTAGCAATTGATTAACAATAACCTATATCAGGCATCGCCCTCCTTTTTTATAAGTTAAAAAAGTAAGACGAGATTATTTTTTCAGTGTGTATCTGAACTTTCTTTATAATTCTGTCTATGTTAAAGATTTTAACCAATGAAAAACAATATTTTTTCCATTGAACGGAATAAACCGATAAGTCCTTTAGAACTTAAGATTTACCGCAACTATCGCGTAGTTCATGGGATCCGTATTGCTTTAGCATTTGTTATAACTTTCTTACTGATAAGAATGTTGAATTTACCAGACCACTCCTGGCCCCTGATTACACTGGTTGTGGTCATGGGACCAATTAGTTACATGGGCAATGTGATACCCAGGGCACTTGAACGTATGGCGGGAACTGTAGGGGGTGCGATTTTGGGGATCATCGCATTACACATTGAAATGTACTCTCTCACTATGATGATGCTGTGGTGTGGATGCGCAGCTTTCCTTTGTGGTTTTCTGGCCATGAGTAAACGTCCCTATGCCGCATTATTGATTGGTATCACGCTGGCGGTTGTCAGCAGCGCTCCTGCAGGAGACTTACAAACAGCATTGTGGCGAAGCACCAACATTATTATAGGATGCATTCTGGCGATGTTGTTTACCAGCATTTTTCCCCAAAGAGCATTCATTAACTGGCGTATACAACTTGCTGACTTTCTTTCTGATTATCTAAAAATAACAACTGCGGGAGTCTCCCGAAACGTTCTTGCGCCCCCGAGAATGGCCAAACTTCAAACGCGAGCGCTGAATAATGTAGTAAAAATGCGCAGTCTTATTACACCAGTAAATAAAGAAACAAAGATTGCGAAGAGTCTACTTGAAGATATTCAATCGATAACCCGCGATATGATAGCGGCGCAAAAATTTCAGATAAATGCCCACTGGGCATCTCGTGGCAGTCGATTTCTCATATTGAATACTCATACGCTGTCAGATATGGAACAAATGACCCGTAGCACCCTCAACACCCTCGCACATGCCTTGCATGAAGGAAACCCAACGCCGATAGCATCAAATAGCGAGCATCTTCTCGAAATTACTAAAGAGTTGCATTGTCTTTTACTCGCCAATGAGGGCGAGGAAATCATTGAAAGCGCCGTTCACGGATATGTTTGGTTGAGCATTCAGCTTGCTATCCAACTTGAAGCACTATCAACCTTAATCACAAAAGCGCTTACAGAACCGATTTTTTCCTGATAAATATCAATATTTCTCTTATCTCATCGGCCTTTTGACCGTGCAAGGCATGACTTTTCCGTTCGAGCAAATCAATGATATTCCCTGTCGTAACCCTTTTGCCATTTTCAAGTAGCTGGATAACTGTTTCACCAATTTCCTGGGCCATAATATGGTTTTGTATGATTCTCAATGCGTTGCCCTTTATATGGTTATTAGTAATACCGTTACACATCAGACATGATGTTAATAGCAAAACAAAAAATACAATTCTTTGCCCAACTTACTTGTATGTTGCACGGATAACCCTGAAATGACAAAACCCCGTTAGAACGAGGTTTTTATTCATGGTGTAACCATAGAGGATCAAACCCTCGTCTCCTGCAAGTTCAAAAGTCGCCCGCTCAATTCGATGAGGTAGTAGCTGACTGGCGGCCCTTGTTGGACTTAAACCAGTGCCCGGCCATAATGAATCTTGCCGCCTTAACTGGAAGGTCAGAGCCAAATGTTACTTTCGCAACACCTGTTCATTTGATTTACTGGAAGTATATGGTGCATAGTTATCAGGTGTGATCATTGATGATTTACAAAAAATACACTTTGCACCAAAGGGATTTTTCTCAGTCACATCAAAATGGGAAGTTCTGTACTGTGACCCATGACAACAAGGGCACTTAAAATAAATATGGTCGGTCATGATGTTAGCCTTTATTTGCTACAACACTCACTACCGCAGTGATATCCAAAAGTTCTATTTAACTAATAGTTTCTCTTGGTTTTCAGCATCAGGTTACAACTCACTATTAAAAGCAATAAAAAATAAATATTTCTTATCAGTTCACATGAGGAATCTAAAATAATATAATTTTCTTTATATTATAGCACCAGCGATTTTTGGGATGTTGTTAGCTTTTACGAATGCACTTAAGCGTGCAAGAAAAACTACAGAGGTAAAACAACAAATGACATTTATAAAATAATCATTTCAACTGTTCTACCCAATAATTAGACTCAGACATCTGTTCAGTTTTATGTTGACAGATGTTGAGTTTCTGAAAAACCAATATATCTACTCAGGCATTCACCGTCTTCGCTATCGTATATTGGTTTACATCAGGAAAAATATCAGGCAGCTACAACGTTTTCAGCTGACGGCCCTTTTGCACCAGCAGTAATGCTGAACTCAACTTTTTGGCCTTCATTCAGCGTTTTAAAGCCACCACTCTGAATAGCAGAGAAGTGTACAAACACATCTTTACTACCATTGTCAGGGGTAATAAAACCAAAACCTTTAGACTCGTTAAACCATTTTACTAAACCAGTCATTTTATTAGACACAGGTAATTCCTTAAATTCTATGTAGCCTTACGGCGAAAAGGGCTTCGCACACAATCTAATTAGTAACGATAAGAAGGCTCAAAAGAAAGGATTATCTGTGGATAACGCTTGAGATGAGAACTGCTTTACTAAACCGCTTTAATGGGTCTGTGTACCTAACCAACCCCTCATTAATCACACACCCCACAAACAATAGCAAGTTATTTTTTCATTTAATTTTTCGCAAAATCTTAGAAATGGAAACTGAGACAGCATAATCAATGAGTTCTGTTCACCAGCAATAACATACAGCCGGTCGCCCCCTGGATAACGAAAAATAAAATAGAATATATTTATCAGTTACTTAAAGGAAAGCCCGAGTCAATCCGTAAAAATCCAGCAACGAATTTTCGTGCTATTTTTCGCAGTTCAGGAAATTAAAGCAACAAAGAAAATCATTTCATCCAACCAGTAAACTCTGAAACAACCATAACATTTACAAAACTATGCTCCTTTTGTTTCATATCAGTGTATTATCAGAGAAGGAAAATTAAAAAAATTGAAGGAGAAAAAATGCAACGACAGGCAATGATTTCATCAAAAATAAAATTTATTGGTTACTACCCATTAGAAAAGATACTGGAGATTGGGTTCGTAAATTCTTCAACTTTCCAGTATGTGGGCGTTCCTGAAAGCATCTATAACTCTTTTCTCACGGTGCAATCTAAAGGCCGTTTCTTTGACGGTGTCATTAAAGGTAAATTCTTGTGTCGTAAAACAGGGTGATTCAAGAAATTTACGCTGTAGATAGCGTAAAACGCCGTTCTGGTGTTTTCTGTTTTTGTTACCACCGGTCCAGGAAATTGATATCCAAAAAACCACTATTCCCGTCAATTTCGTTACCCTTCGTTAAGCATGCTCCCTGCAGCGTTCACAGGTTTCAAACACTGGGACGCCATGCTCTTTCGTGGCTTTGCAGTCAAGTACCTCCTCTTTACCACCACAGCGGCAGCGTGCGCTAATTGTTCCCTGAACCGATTGCTATACCGACACTCGCAGTCAGGAATGGGTAAAGCGGGTCATTTAAATGGCCTTTTTTTCCCGATCATCCTAAAAATTGTTGTAAAATTCGCGGCCTTAGTGATAGCTGCTTCTTTTTGGCTATCTGTTTTGGCGGGAAGTTTTGGAGAGATTTTGGAGAAGAGAAAAAGTTGATTATTTTCAATACTCTGAAAACATCGCGCCTTCTGAACAAGAAGGTGAAGCGCGAATGATCGGTCGGCTGCTCAGAGGCGGTTTTATGACCGCCATCTACGCGTATCTGTATATTCCAATCATTATTTTGATTGTGAACTCCTTTAACAGCTCGCGCTTTGGCATCAACTGGCAGGGTTTTACCACCAAATGGTACGGCCTGCTGATGAACAACGACAGCCTGCTACAGGCAGCGCAACACTCGCTGACGATGGCGGTGCTATCCGCCACGTTTGCCACGCTGATCGGCTCACTCACAGCGGTTGCACTGTACCGCTACCGTTTTCGCGGTAAACCGTTTGTCAGCGGCATGCTGTTCGTGGTGATGATGTCGCCGGATATCGTAATGGCGATTTCTTTGCTGGTGCTGTTTATGCTGATCGGCATTCAACTGGGTTTCTGGTCACTGCTGTTCTCGCATATCACTTTTTGTCTACCTTTTGTGGTGGTGACGGTTTACTCACGTCTGAAAGGTTTTGATGTACGAATGCTTGAAGCCGCCAAAGATCTCGGCGCCAGTGAAGTGACTATTCTGCGCAAGATTATACTGCCTCTGGCAATGCCTGCAGTGGCTGCCGGCTGGTTGCTGAGCTTTACGTTGTCGATGGATGATGTCGTCGTGTCGTCCTTCGTTACCGGGCCTGGTTATGAAATTTTGCCGTTAAAAATCTACTCAATGGTAAAAGTCGGCGTATCACCAGAGGTGAACGCGCTGGCGACCATTTTGTTGGTTCTGTCGCTGGTTATGGTGATTGCCAGCCAGCTTATTGCACGTGATAAAACCAAGGGCCGCTAAGGCCCTTAATTCAGGGGACGTTAAATGATGAAAAAATGGTCACGCCACCTGCTCGCGGCGGGTGCTCTGGCACTGGGCATGAGCGCCGCTCACGCTAATGACAACAACACGCTCTATTTCTATAACTGGACCGAATATGTCCCGCCTGGACTGCTGGAGCAGTTCACCAAAGAGACCGGCATTAAGGTTATCTATTCGACCTACGAGTCGAACGAAACCATGTACGCCAAGCTCAAAACCTATAAAGACGGCGCATACGATCTGGTGGTTCCGTCCACCTATTACGTCGATAAAATGCGCAAAGAAGGCATGATCCAGAAGATCGACAAGTCGACGTTGACCAACTTCCACAACCTCGATCCGGAAATGCTCAACAAGCCATTCGACCCCAACAATGACTACTCTATCCCGTATATCTGGGGTGCGACGGCCATTGGCATCAATAGCGATGCCATCGACCCGAAAACAGTAACCAGCTGGGCCGATCTGTGGAAACCGGAGTACAAAGGTAGCCTGCTGTTAACGGATGATGCGCGAGAAGTGTTCCAGATGGCGCTGCGCAAGCTGGGATACTCCGGCAATACCACTGATCCTAAAGAGATTGAAGCCGCCTATAACGAATTGAAGAAGCTGATGCCTAACGTCGCGGCATTTAACTCTGACAACCCGGCCAACCCGTATATGGAAGGCGAAGTCAATCTGGGGATGGTGTGGAACGGCTCCGCGTATGTTGCGCGTCAGGCAGGTACACCGCTGGAAGTGGTATGGCCGAAAGAAGGTGGGATTTTCTGGATGGACAGCCTGTCTATTCCAGCAAACGCAAAAAATAAAGAAGGTGCGCTGAAGCTGATTAACTTCCTGCTACGCCCGGACGTGGCGAAAGAAGTCGCGGAAACCATCGGTTATCCGACGCCAAACCTGGCAGCACGTAAGCTGTTAAGCCCTGAAGTCGCGAACGATAAAACCCTCTACCCTGATGCAGAAACCATCAACAAAGGGGAATGGCAGAACGATGTTGGTTCCGCCAGCGCTATCTATGAAGAGTATTATCAGAAGCTGAAAGCAGGACGCTAATTCAGCGTTGTAAGGAATGCCCGATGGCGCTGCGCGTATCGGGCAAAAAAATCACAGTCCTTTCAATAATTTCTCAACAAACTCAGGCACCACTTGGCTTGCCGGACCGTAATACTTCTCTTCAAACTCGCTTCCTACCTGGCTCGGTTCGAGATTTAGCTCTACCGTATGCGCCCCATGTAGTCGAGCTTCATGCACAAACCCCGCTGCCGGGTATACATGGCCCGATGTACCAATCGCAATGAACACATCGGCCATTGCAAGTGCCATATAAATTTCATCCATGCCCAGTGGCATTTCACCAAACCACACTACGTGCGGGCGCAGCGGCGCCGGAAACTGGCAACAATGGCATTTATCTTCCGCAGTTACATCGCCAGTCCACTCCAGAATCTGCCCGCTTTGCGAACAGCGAACCTTGAGCAGTTCGCCGTGCATATGGATTACGTTCTGGCTGCCCGCACGTTCATGCAGGTTATCAATGTTCTGCGTCACCAGTAAAAAACGGTCGCCCAGCTCGGCTTCGAGTTTTGCCAGCGCGATATGCGCCGCGTTAGGCTGGATTTCTGACTGTTGCAACTGATGACGACGGGCGTTATAAAACGACTGGACCAGTTGCGGATTACGACTAAATCCTTCCGGAGTCGCAACGTCCTCTACCCGATGTTCTTCCCAGAGACCATCCGCCGCGCGAAAGGTTCGAATTCCTGACTCAGCGGAGATTCCCGCTCCCGTCAGTACCAGCACTCTTGGTTTTTCCATCAATTCAGGCACCACTCTGTCTCTGAAAAAGATTCGTTGACGCAGGCGATCGCGCATATGGCGTTTATTTTTACGAAAGCGGCTTAACCGATGACCCCGGCGCGACAGCATAACAACCTCTTTGTATTAATCGGTAAGATGTAGGAAAGCGGCTCCGCGCATCCCGCCCGCATCACCGTGCCGCGCCCGCTCAATACGCGGCACCCGGGCAACCGGCAGCAGATGACGTGGCAGTCGGTCCGCCAGTTGCGTCGTAATAGCGGTAAAATTCGACAAGCCTCCGCCAATCACCACCAAATCAGGATCGACGATAGTCAGGATATTCCCAAGGCACACCGCCAGCAAATCCAGATAGCGTTCAACATGGGCACGTGCTTGTTCATCACCCTGCTCCCACAGCGCGATAATTTCCCGGGCATCCAGCGATTGATGGTAGTAATGCTGATACAACCACGCAAATCCACCGCCGGAAAGATAGCTTTCGATGCATCCCAGTTGACCGCACCCGCAGCGGCGCAATGGGAAATCAAAGCCCATCAACGTCAGCGCATCGACTGGCAAACGGATATGACCAAACTCGCCGGTGATATAGCTGCGTCCGGTGATGGATTTCCCGTTAAGCACCAGACCGCCGCCAACACCGGTGCCGAGGATCAACCCCATCACGAGCGGATATTGGGTGAACTCGTCATCCCAGGCTTCGGAGAGGGCAAAACAGTTAGCATCGTTATCCAGACGCACATCGCGGTCAAGGCGAGCGCTGAGATCGGCGCGGAGCGGCTTACCACTGGCAGCAGGAACATTGGCCGCATACAGCGTGCCGTCTTCCGTTTCCGGCATGCCAGGAATGCCGATGCCTACCGAACCTTTAACGCCGAACCGCTGGTCCGCTTCCGTCACCAGATTGCAGACCGCATCAAGGAAAGCATCATAGCTGTCGCGAGGCGTAGGGACGCGTGTTTCCCATTGCAAACGACGTTGCTTATCAAACACGCCCAGCGCAATTTTGGTCCCGCCGATGTCAAATCCGTAATACATCACCGCTCCTTGATACACGTCATCCTTCAAGATGCCTTGGGGTTGGCTGCGCACTCACCCTCCAGTCACATCGTTATCTATGCTCATGGAGATTTCGGTTTGCCGCCTTACCGCCGCATGAATGCTTTCGTGTATATATTGTTATTGGCCGCTAAGTACTCTCGCAGGATCAATATTGCTGGCGCGACGCGCCGGATACCAACTTGCCAAAAGACTCAGCACGAGTGCTGTCACCAGCACGTAAATCACATCCAGCCAGTGTAATTCCGATGGCAGGAAGTCAATGAAATAGATATCGCCGGACAGGAACTGATGGCCGATAAGCGCCTCAATCCCGTTAATGATCGGCGTCAGTTGCAGCGAGACAACCACCCCAATGACGACGCCTATCAGGCTCCCCAACAGACCCGCCAGCAGGCCGTACCAGACAAAAATGGCACGGATAAGGCCATCTTTAGCCCCCAGGGTTCTTAATACCGCAATATCGCCGCTCTTGTCTTTTACCGCCATCACTAACGTGGAAACGATATTAAAACAGGCCACGCCAATCACCAGCACCATCGCCAGATACATAATGGCGCGGATCATCTGGATATCGCGATACATATAGCCGTATGTACCGATCCAGCTCTTAATGTACACATAGTTATTGGTGACTTCACCCGCGTCTCGCACCAGCTTATTGGCGTTAAACACGTCGTTCACTTTCAGCGCGATCCCGGAAACGCTGGATCCCATATCCAGGTATTGCTGCGCATCTTCCATTGGGATCATGGCAAAACTGTGATCGAGCTGACCGCTCAGTTGCAGGATCCCCGTGACGTGCAAACGCACGCGTTTAGGCTGCTGTAACTTATGATCCGCACTGGCGTTAGGGATCATAATCGATACCCAGTCGCCCTGCTTCACCTTCAGCGCATCGGCAATTCCCTTACCAATAATGATTTGTTGCTCACCCGCTTTGAAATTATCCCATGCGTGGTTTTGCACAAACGAGGGTAGCGCACTTAAACGCTGCTCCTGCTGCGGATCAACGCCCTTCACCTGCACTGCGCGTAGGTTCGCCCCACTCTCCACCAGCCCGGTAAAGTTAATATAAGGCGCCGCAGCAGCAATGCCTGGTACCTTCTGTACCTTGTCGAGCGCTTCCTGCCAGTTGTTCCACGGCTGATTCACGGCTTCAATCTCACCGTGCGGCACCACGGCCAGAATACGGTTGTTAAGCTCACGCTCAAATCCGTTCATGGCGCTTAAGCCGACGATCAACACCGCTACGCCCAACGCAATGCCAACGGTGGAAATCACGGAAATCAGCGAGACCATGCCACCGCGCCGCCGACCACGGCTAAAACGCAAACCAATCAATAACGATAAAGGCGAAGCCATTACTCAGCTCCCATCAGGCTCAGTTCAGCCGTCAGGCGACCATCGCGCATTTCAAGCTGGCGGCTCATGCGCTTCGCCAGTTGCAGATCGTGTGTCACCACCAAAAATGCCGTGCCCTGAGAGCGGTTCAGCTCACCCAGAAGCTCGAAAATGCTGTCCGCGTTACGCGCATCAAGGTTACCCGTTGGCTCATCCGCCAGTACCAGGCGCGGGTTATTCACCAGCGCACGAGCGATGGCCACGCGCTGGCGTTCACCGCCTGAAAGTTCAGACGGACGATGGCTGGCACGATGGTCCAGCCCTACTGCTTTCAGCATATCCCGTGCGCGCTCGGTGATTTCAGCCGGTTTTTTCTTGCCGATCAGCAACGGCATCGCCACGTTTTCCAGCGCGGTAAAGTCCGGCAGCAGATGGTGGAACTGATAAATGAACCCCAGCTTCTGATTGCGCAGTTCCGCTTTCGCCGCCGACGAGAGTTTGCTCATCGGCTGACCGCTAAAAATGACATCGCCGGAAGTTGGCGTATCCAGCCCGCCTAACAGATGCAGCAACGTACTCTTACCGGAACCGGAGCTGCCGACAATCGCCATCATCTCACCTTCACCGACGCAAAAACTGACATCGTGCAGTACATCGGTCTGCACTGTGCCTTCCTGATAGCGTTTGCACAGGTTGTCGCATTGCAACAGGATCTTATTCATAACGTAAAGCCTCAGCGGGTTGAGTGGCGGCAGCGCGCCAGGAAGGATAAAGCGTAGACAGCAGCGCGATGGCCATCGCCACCAGCGCAATGACGATAACCTGCAGCGGCTCAATCGCGACCGGCAGCGCAGCCCCATCCAGAAGCACACCGATAATTGGCATCAGGTTGTTCAGTTGACTGGCGAGTAATGCGCCCAGCGCGGCGCCCAGCAGCGCGCCGATAATCCCGGCACTGGCCCCCTGCACCATAAATACCATCATTATCTGCCGCGGCGTCAGCCCCTGCGTTTGTAGAATCGCCACTTCCCCTTGCTTCTCCATTACCATCAGACCCAGCGAGGTAATAATATTAAATGCCGCCACCGCCACGATCAGGCTAAGCAGCAGCCCCATCATGTTTTTCTCCATACGCACGGCCTGGAACAATTCCCCTTTGCGCTCGCGCCAGTCCTGCCATTTGGTACCTTGCGGCAGCGTTTGCTGGCTCAGCGTATCAACCTTTAACGGTTCGTTCAGCCACAGACGCCAGCCGGTAATATTGCCCACCGGGTAACGCATCAAACGTGACGCATCCTGGATGTTGGTCAGCATCTGGTAGCCGTCGACTTCGCTGTTGGCGGCGAAGGTGCCAATTACCGTAAACAGACGCTGGCTCGGCAGACGTCCCATCGGGGTAAACTGGCTGGCTGAGGGCACCATCACGCGAATTTGATCGCCACGATTAACACCCAGTTGCCCGGCAAGCTGCTCTCCGAGGATGACATTATACTTACCCGGCTGCAGATCTGTTTGCTTCACATTGACCAGATATGGCGTTAATGGATCTTTTTGCGCCGGGTCGATACCCAGCATCACGCCGACTGCCACGCTACGCGCACTTTGCAGTACCACATCCCCTGTGGTTATCGGTGCGACGCGGTTGACGCCGTTCAACACCACCGCTTTTTCCGGTAGCTGTTGCGGGTTTAGGGAACCCTGTTCAGACGAGAGGACGGCCTGAGGCATCAGGCCAAGAATATTGTTTTGCAGCTCGCGCTCGAAACCGTTCATCACCGACAACACCGTAACCAGCGCCATTACCCCGAGAGTAATGCCAATGGTGGAGAGCCAGGAAACGAAGCGACCGAAGCGATCTGCTGCACGCCCACGCATATAACGCAGGCCGATGAATAGAGCGACAGGTTGGTACATGAAATCCGTCTGGTTGCTGTTAGCAAAGTCACGAGTATATAAGCGAAAGCGGAATGGGTAAATGACTGAACCGTAAGTGTTCGTCAGCACTATTCTTAAAAGTATAAATAAATCAAACCGCTAAAGTTGTCCCTCTTCCCTGCAACCCTGATCCCTGACCTTTATCCTAAAAAAACAAAATGCAGACAGTTACGCATTACAGCGCACAGCAGGTTGCGCAGGATGGCAGGCTATTGCAATCAATATGGATGCGCCGTCTCAATGAATAAAAAAGAACTATGGATTAATCAAATCAAGGGGTTATGCATTTGCCTGGTGGTGATTTACCACTCAGTGATCACATTTTACCCGCACCTCACCACTTTTCAGCATCCACTGTCAGAGGTGTTGAGCAAATGCTGGATTTACCTCAATTTGTACCTGGCACCGTTTCGCATGCCGGTGTTTTTCTTTATTTCGGGGTATCTGATCCGTCGCTACATCGATAACGTCCCATGGACAACCTGCGTGGATAAACGGATCTGGAGTATCGCCTGGGTGCTGGTGCTTTGGGGAGTGGTGCAATGGCTGGCGTTGGTGGCGCTCAATAACTGGCTCGCCCCGCAGCGCGATCTGACCCATGCCGCCAACGCCGCTTATGCGGATTCGATTGCGGGTTTTACCCACGGGATGCTGACCGCCAGCACCAGCCTGTGGTATCTGTACGCGCTGATTGTCTATTTTGTTCTGTGTAAAATTTTCAGCCGTTGGGCGATGCCGCTGTTAGCGTTATTTGTGGCGCTGAGCGTGGCGATCAATTTTTTCCCGACCCCGTGGTGGGGAATGAACAGCGTGATTCGCAATTTGCCCTGGTATAGCCTCGGCGCATGGTTTGGCGCAACGCTGATGGCGTGGATCAAGGAGGTGCCCCTGCGCCGCCATGCGGTCATTGTTCTGGGTAGCACAATCGTCGCCGTCGTCGCGTGGCTGGCAAATGTCTCGCTATTGCTTTCTCTCCTTTCCATTGTGCTGATCATGAAGCTGTTTTATCAGTTCGAGCTCCACTTTGGCATGCGCGCGTCCAGTCCGTTAAGCGTGATTGGCGCCAATACCATCGCCATCTACACCACACACCGTATTCTGGTTGAGCTGTTCAGCTTAACGCTTATCCCCAAAATCAATCATGCCGCCTGGCCTGCATAC
This sequence comes from Citrobacter sp. S46_ASV_140, assembly GCF_018919545.1. Taxonomy (NCBI): domain Bacteria; kingdom Pseudomonadati; phylum Pseudomonadota; class Gammaproteobacteria; order Enterobacterales; family Enterobacteriaceae; genus Citrobacter; species Citrobacter sp. S46_ASV_140. The sequence goes on along the minus strand of NZ_JAHLRC010000018.1, from coordinate 18,196 downwards.
GCGGAGCTGGCCCTGCTACTGGTGTATCCGTTCGCCTGTCTGCTGCTGTGCACCCTGTTTGGCCTGCTGGTGCGTAAGATTTCACAAAAAACCGTGGCCGATCTGCTCTTTTCCCCGCCCTCTTTATCGCTCGCCTCGCGCTAACCCCTTCGCGCTTTTTGCCCCCATTCGGGGGCGAATCAATTTGCTTATGAGAAACGATCACGGATAATAAAGAACATTGCTTATCAGATGTATATCTAAACGAGATCCTGACAACCGAATGCCTGAACAACATCGTTACACGCTCCCAACGGGCGCTTCCGATCAGCGCCAGTTGGGTGAGCTTACGGGTGCCGCCTGCGCAACACTGGTCGCCGAAATCGCCGAACGTCACGCGGGTCCAGTGGTGCTGATCGCGCCGGACATGCAAAATGCTTTGCGTCTGCATGATGAAATTCGTCAGTTTACTGACCAGATGGTGATGAACCTGCCCGACTGGGAAACGCTTCCCTATGACAGCTTTTCTCCCCATCAGGAGATTATCTCCTCACGGCTCTCCACGCTGTATCAACTGCCCGCCATGCAGCGCGGCGTGCTGATCGTTCCGGTAAATACGCTGATGCAGCGTGTCTGTCCGCACAGCTATCTGCACGGTCATGCGCTGGTCATGAAAAAAGGCCAGCGGCTTTCGCGCGACGCCCTGCGCGAACAACTGGACAGTGCTGGCTATCGCCATGTTGATCAGGTCATGGAACACGGCGAATACGCCACGCGTGGCGCGTTGTTAGATCTGTTCCCGATGGGCAGCGAATTGCCTTATCGTCTGGATTTCTTTGATGACGAAATCGACAGCCTGCGTCTGTTTGATACTGACACTCAGCGCACGCTGGAAGAAGTCGATGCCATTAATTTGCTGCCCGCACACGAATTCCCGACTGACAAAACGGCCATCGAACTGTTCCGTAGTCAGTGGCGTGATACGTTTGAGGTAAAACGCGACGCCGAGCATATTTATCAACAGGTCAGCAAAGGCACGTTACCTACGGGGATTGAATACTGGCAGCCGCTGTTTTTCAGCGAGCCGCTGCCGCCGCTGTTCAGCTACTTCCCCGCCAATACGTTGTTGGTAAATACCGGCGATATCGAGACCAGCGCTGCACGCTTCCAGGCCGATACCCTGTCACGCTTTGAGAATCGCGGCGTTGATCCGATGCGCCCGCTTCTGCCACCGGAATCGCTGTGGCTGCGGGTTGATGAGCTGTTTTCTGAACTTAAACGCTGGCCGCGTGTTCAGCTGAAAACCGAGAGTCTGCCGAAGAAAGCGGCGAATACCAACCTCGGGTTCCAGAAGCTGCCAGATATCGCCGTTCAGGCACAGCAAAAAGCACCGTTAGATGCATTACGTAAATTCCTGGAGGGCTTTACCGGTCCGGTAATTTTCTCGGTGGAAAGTGAAGGACGCCGGGAAGCGCTAGGCGAACTGCTCGCCCGCATCAAAGTCGCGCCGAAGCGGATATTGCGACTCGACGAAGCCGTAGACAACGGTCGTTATCTGATGATTGGCTCAGCCGAGCACGGCTTCATCGATAGCAAACGCAATCTGGCGCTGATTTGTGAAAGCGATCTGCTCGGTGAACGTGTGGCGCGTCGCCGCCAGGATTCTCGTCGCACCATCAACCCGGACACGTTAATTCGTAACCTCGCGGAGCTGCATCCCGGTCAGCCAGTAGTGCATCTGGAGCACGGCGTGGGTCGCTATGCCGGTATGACCACGCTGGAAGCAGGCGGCATTACCGGTGAATACCTGATGCTCACCTATGCCAACGACGCCAAACTGTATGTGCCGGTGTCGTCGCTGCATCTGATAAGCCGCTACGCCGGCGGCGCGGAAGAGAATGCGCCGCTGCATAAACTGGGCGGTGATGCCTGGTCACGCGCCCGACAGAAAGCCGCTGAGAAAGTCCGCGATGTCGCGGCAGAGCTGCTGGATATTTATGCCCAGCGCGCAGCGAAAGAAGGCTTTGCCTTTAAGCATGACCGTGAACAGTATCAGCTGTTTTGCGACAGCTTCCCGTTTGAAACCACGCCGGACCAGGCGCAGGCGATCAACGCGGTACTCAGCGATATGTGTCAACCACTGGCCATGGACCGCCTGGTGTGTGGCGATGTCGGCTTTGGTAAAACCGAAGTCGCGATGCGTGCCGCCTTTCTCGCCGTAGAGAATCACAAGCAGGTTGCCGTGTTGGTACCGACCACCCTGCTCGCTCAGCAGCACTTCGACAACTTCCGCGACCGCTTTGCCAACTGGCCGGTACGCATTGAGATGCTGTCCCGTTTCCGTAGCGCCAAAGAGCAAGCGCAGATTCTGGAGCAGGTTGCCGAAGGTAAAATCGATATTCTCATCGGCACTCACAAACTGCTGCAAGCGGATGTGAAGCTAAAAGATCTGGGTCTGCTGATTGTCGATGAAGAGCACCGTTTCGGCGTTCGCCACAAAGAGCGTATCAAGGCAATGCGCGCGGATGTAGATATTCTGACTCTGACGGCAACGCCAATTCCACGCACGCTCAACATGGCGATGAGCGGCATGCGCGATCTGTCGATCATCGCCACACCGCCCGCTCGTCGTCTGGCGGTCAAAACCTTCGTGCGCGAATATGACAACCTGGTGGTACGTGAGGCTATCCTGCGTGAAGTTATGCGCGGGGGACAAGTTTATTATCTCTTTAACGACGTCGAAAATATCCAGAAAACCGCTGACAGATTAGCGGAACTGGTGCCGGAAGCGCGCATTGGTATCGGCCACGGGCAAATGCGCGAGCGCGAACTGGAACGCGTGATGAACGATTTCCACCACCAGCGTTTTAACGTGCTGGTGTGTACCACCATTATCGAAACCGGGATCGACATTCCCACTGCCAACACCATCATCATTGAACGAGCTGACCACTTCGGTTTAGCGCAATTGCATCAGCTACGGGGTCGTGTGGGACGCTCACATCATCAGGCATACGCCTGGCTGCTAACGCCGCACCCAAAAGCGATGACCACCGACGCACAAAAACGCCTGGAAGCCATCGCCTCGCTGGAAGATTTAGGTGCAGGTTTTGCGCTGGCGACCCACGACCTCGAAATTCGTGGCGCAGGGGAACTGCTGGGCGAAGATCAAAGTGGCTCCATGGAAAGCATCGGTTTCTCACTGTATATGGAGCTGCTGGAAAACGCTGTCGATGCGCTCAAAGAAGGGCGTGAACCGTCGCTGGAAGATCTCACCAGCCAGCAAACCGAAGTCGAACTGCGCATGCCATCGCTTCTGCCGGATAACTATATCCCGGATGTCAACACGCGACTGTCGTTCTACAAGCGCATTGCCAGTGCGAAAGGCGAAACCGAGCTGGAAGAAATTAAGGTCGAGCTGATAGACCGTTTTGGCCTGCTGCCCGACCCGGCCCGGACGTTGCTGGATATTGCCCGTTTACGCCAGCAGGCGCAGAAACTGGGGATCAGAAAGCTCGAAGGCAATGAAAAAGGCGGTACTATTGAGTTTGCCGAGAAAAACCACGTTAACCCGGTCTGGCTAATTGGTTTACTGCAAAAACAACCGCAGCACTTCCGTCTGGATGGTCCAACACGCCTGAAATTCATGCAGGAGTTGGGCGAGCGTAAAGCACGGATCGACTGGGTTCGCCAGTTTATGCGCCAGCTTGAAGAGAACGCCGTAGCCTAGCGTCAAGCCGGGTGAGTCCTCCACTCACCCGGCCTGATGAATTTACAAACTCTTTGCACTTCCCTGCACTTCCCGACACTGCAAACCGCCATAATTCTTGTTTACTTTTACATAATAAAAACCACGTAAAAACAATGGATTTATGGTGATGTTAAACAATAAACGACTCTCTCGCTGGTTAGCATTTTTTACGCTTGCCGCGACCTTCGCGTTAGCACTTCCGGCCCAGGCAAATACCTGGCCGCTGCCGCCACCGGGAAGCCGTGTGGTGGGTCAGAATGCCGTTCACGTTGTCGAAGACAATGGCGGTTCTCTGGAAGCGATTGCGAAAAAATACAATGTCGGCTTTCTGGCGCTGCTACAGGCCAACCCCGGCGTTGACCCTTACGCACCACGTCCGGGCAGCGTGCTGACTATTCCGTTACAAACCCTGCTGCCGGATGCGCCACGCGAAGGCATTGTTATCAACCTCGCCGAACTGCGTCTTTATTATTACCAGCCGGGGACAAATTCGGTGACCGTGTATCCTATTGGTATTGGTCAGTTAGGCGGTGACACGCTGACGCCCACAATGGTAACCACCATCTCTGATAAACGTGCCAACCCGACCTGGACGCCTACGGCAAATATCCGCGCGCGATACAAAGCGAACGGAATCGACCTTCCTGCCGTGGTGCCTGCCGGGCCGGATAACCCGATGGGCCATCATGCCATTCGCTTAGCGGCATACGGCGGCGTGTACCTGCTGCACGGAACTAATGCTGACTTTGGCATCGGAATGCGCGTCAGTTCCGGCTGTATTCGTCTACGCGACGGTGATATCGAAACCCTGTTCCGTCAGGTGAAGCCAGGGACCAAGGTCAATATTATCAATACGCCAATCAAAGCATCTGTTGAACCTAACGGCGTGCGCCTGGTTGAAGTACACCAGCCGTTGTCCGAAAAAATCAATGACGACCCGCAATTGCTGCCGATCGTGCTGAACGCATCCATGCAGACGTTTAAGAATGCGGCGCAAACGGACTCTGCCGTCATGGAACATGCGATGGAGATTCGCTCAGGCATGCCGGTCGATGTCACCCGTCATCACGACGTTGCTCAACAACCGCTGTAAACTCAGCGCATAAAAAACCCCCGCTGGATTTTATTCCGCGGGGGTTTTTTATTTAACTCGCAGTGGCATTGCGATGAGTTAAATCTTATTTGTAGATAACTGCAGTCCCGTGGAGGGTGTTAGGACCGGTAACGGAAGTAATACGGAAAGACTTCGCCCCCATCTCATCCGCTTTCTGCGCCAGTTGATCTTCCAGAGAACCTAAGTTAGTCCCCGCATTCGCAGAAATAGTACCGACTTTCTGTTGGCCCGCAGGTGTGGCCTGAACTTCAACGGCAGCAAAGCTTGCAAATGAGAGTGAGCTAAGAACAGCAGCAACAAACAGAGTTTTTACGTTTTTCATGATAGTGACCTTTAGCAGATGAATGTATGTCGCAAAGATTAACTTAACGATCGATAGGTAAATCATAGATGTGATCCAGGTCACACGTCAACATTTTTTTATAATGATCGTTATATAAAATACAAAGACCTTATTTTTCATATCAATAGCGTTAAATTATTTTTATCGCTAATCCGCTGGAGTGTGCAGTCGAATATTTTTATAATGGTTATTCAATAAACCCAACAAAGGTACATCGGCGCCATGACAACTGAAATGACAGGTTGTGCTAAAAAAAGCCGTGGCCGACCAAAAGTGTTCGACAGGGAAGCCGCGCTTGATAAGGCCATGACACTCTTCTGGCAGCACGGGTATGAAGCGACATCGCTCGCCGATCTCGTAGAAGCAACTGGCGCAAAAGCGCCCACGCTGTATGCGGAGTTCACCAATAAAGAGGGGTTGTTTCGTGCCGTACTGGACCGCTACATCACTCGCTTCGCGGCGAAACATGAAGCCCAGTTATTTTGTGAAGAAAAAAGTCTTGAGTGCGCGCTGGAAGACTATTTCACCGCAATAGCGACCTGCTTTACCAGTAAAGACACCCCGGCGGGATGTTTCATGATTAACACATCTGCGACACTGGCGGCCTCTTCCCGGGATATTGCGCACACGGTGAAATCCCGCCATGCCATGCAGGAACAGACGCTTACCCAGTTCCTTCACCAGCGCCAGCAACGAGGCGAAATTCCGGCCCATTGCGACGTGCAAAAACTGGCCGAATACCTGAACTGTATTTTACAGGGTATGTCGATCAGCGCCCGTGAAGGCGCGACGTTTGAAAAACTGATGCAGATCGCACACACGACTCTGCGACTGTGGCCTGAACTTATCAAAGTTTAACCCTTTCCCGCTATTTCCCCGCAGTACTGACACCACCGGGAGCTGATTAAGCCCCCGGTTAGATTTCCGCGGATTACCCCTACATTATTCAGTGTTTTCATCATCTTATCCGATCATTTTTTGTAAAATGTATTGATAACAACAATTATTATCAGCAATATTCGCATTTGTTTTAACACCTGTTTCACAATGTAACCATCGGTTTCTCTACCGCCATAACAAAAACAGATCGACTCTTTTTAAAAGGAATACAAATGCATAAGCGTCTCTGGGTGCTCAATCCTCTCTTGTTGTCTTTAACTCTCCCAGCCATCGCGGCTGAGGAAGATAACCTCATCGTCAGTGCCAACCGTAGTCAACGCACCGTGGCAGAAATGGCGCAAACGACCTGGGTTATTGAAGGAAGCGAGATTGAACAGCAGGTTCAGGGGGGGAAAGAGTTCAAAGATGTTCTTGCTCAGTTAATCCCAGGAATCGATGTCAGCAGCCAGGGGCGCACAAACTACGGCATGAATATGCGCGGTCGTGCCATCGTAGTACTGATAGACGGTGTCCGTCTGAACTCCTCGCGTACTGACAGTCGTCAACTTGATTCTATTGATCCGTTTAACATCGCACACATTGAAGTCATCTCAGGTGCAACCTCACTGTATGGCGGCGGCAGTACCGGTGGGTTAATCAACATTGTCACCAAAAAAGGCCAGCCGGAGCGTGAAGTAGAACTCGAACTGGGGAGTAAAAGCGGCTTCAATAACAGTAACGATCATGATGAACGCGTTGCCGCGGCGGTGAGCGGAGGAACCGATCGCGCTTCCGGGCGCATGTCCGTCGCGTATCAACGGTTTGGCGGCTGGTATGACGGCAATCACGATGCCCTGCTGCTGGATAACACCCAAACCGGCCTGCAGCACTCCGATCGTCTTGACGTGATGGGCACAGGAACGATTGAGCTTGACGACAACCGTCAGTTACAACTGGTTACGCAGTATTATAAGAGCCAGGGGGATGACGATTACGGACTGGATCTTGGCGAGAACATGTCCGCCGTGACGGGAAACGGTAAGGCTTATACCAGCAGCGGACTGAATTCCGATCGTATTCCCGGCACCGAGCGTCATCTGATCAGCCTGCAGTATTCAGACGCGGATTTCTTCGGCCAGAACCTGGTCAGCCAAATCTATTACCGTGACGAATCGCTGAAATTCTACCCCTTCCCTACGCTGAGCAAAGGCAAGGTCACCAGTTTCTCCGCATCGCAGCAGGACACAGACCAGTTTGGTGCCAAAATCACCCTCAACAGCCAGCTGATGGACAACTGGGAGCTGACGTGGGGTGTCGATGCCGATCACGAAACCTTCGATTCCAATCAGAAATTCTTCGATCTGGCCTGGTCCCTGCCCTCCGGCGGTATGGACAACCGAACCGCTTATACCACCGGGCGTTACCCCGGTTACAGCATCACCAACTTCGCGCCTTTCCTGCAGAACAGCTATGACATTAACGACATTTTTACCCTCAGCGGCGGTGTGCGCTATCAATGGACCGAAAACAGGGTGGATGATTTCGTTGGCTATGCCCAACAACAGGGAATTGCCACCGGCCTGGCAAACTCCGCCGATACCATTCCTGGCGGTAAAACCGATTACGATAATTTCCTGTTTAACGCCGGTATCCTCGCCCACCTGACCGACCGTCAGCAGACATGGTTTAACTTCTCTCAGGGCGTGGAGCTTCCAGACCCGGGGAAATATTACGGTAACGGCACCTATTCCCTGGTTGGCGATCATTACCAGCTCCAGCGCAGCGTCAACGTGGCGGATTCACGCCTGGAGGGGATTAAAGTTAACTCCTACGAACTGGGATGGCGCTACACTGGCGACAGTCTGCGCACGCAGTTGGCCGCTTACTACTCTACTTCGGATAAATCGATCGTTATCAACCGCAGCGATATGACCATTAACGTCCAGCCCGACGATCGCCGTATTTATGGCCTTGAAGGTGCGGTGGATTATTTCATTGCGGATACGGACTGGAGTCTGGGCGGCAACTTCAACGTCATTAAATCGGAAGTGAAGCAAAACGGTAAGTGGCAGAAATGGGATGTCACCCTGGCTTCCCCGTCCAAAGCCACCGCGTGGGTCGGCTGGGCACCTGAACCGTGGACATTGCGCGTACAGAGCCAGCAAACATTTGATCTGACGGACGCCAGCGGCAATAAGCTGGACGGCTATAACACGATGGACTTTATCGGCAGCTATCAGCTCCCGTTGGGTAAACTGACCTTTAGCGTGGAAAACCTGCTGAATGAAGAGTACACCACGCTGTGGGGACAACGTGCGCCACTGCTGTACAGCCCAACCTACGGTAGCCCGTCACTGTATGAATACAAGGGCCGGGGCCGCACGTTTGGTCTGAACTACGCCTTAACCTTCTGATAAAAAAAGCCCCCCAGCCTGAGCGAATGGGGGGCTAATGTTCAGGATAATGCTATTTTACGCTTTGTTATTCAGTACCAACTGTCCGTTGTTATCCAACGGAATTTGCGCGCCGGGGTCCTTATCCATACGGATTTTCCCCTGCTGATCGCCAATTTTGTACGTCACGTCGTAGCCCAGCATTTTTTCAGATTTGTCATACACCGTTTTACAACGCTGCTGCGTAGTAGTGTACGTATCATTTTCTTGCATCGAACCCTGGATCTGGTTACCTGCATAACCGCCGCCTAAAGCACCAGCCACGGTAGCAATATCTTTACCGCGTCCGCCGCCAAACTGATGGCCGATAACGCCACCAGCAACCGCACCCAGCACGGAACCCGCGATACGGTTTTCATCTTGTACCGGCTTACGGTGTGTGACCGTCACGTTCCGACACTCCTGGCGCGGTGTTTTTACCGACTCTTTAATCGGTGTTGCAGAGACAACTTGTGCATACTGTGGGCCACGCTCGAAAACGTTAAGACTGGCCACCGCTGCAACACCCAGCGCAGCAGCTACGCCAATCCCTATACCCGCCAACATAGATTTATTCACGGGACTTCCTCCTTTTTTGCTATTAGCAACAACTTTGCAACAGAAGGTAAGGAATGCCAATCAGATTACGGATGAAAATAGCACGAGGAGGAGCGAAGGCAGGATGATTCGGAGAACTCTGAAGGAAGGCGCCGGATAAGTATAAACATCCGACGCCATAAGCCGTATTAATGCAGTTTCAGACGCGGGCGGATCACCCGGTTAATGCTGCCAACCAGCATCATCAGACCGGTTTTAAAGTAACCGTGCAGAGCAATCTGGTGCATGCGGTACAGTGAGATGTACACAAAGCGCGCAATACGCCCTTCTACCATCATCGAACCACGGGTCAAGTTGCCCATCAGGCTACCCACGGTAGAGAAGTTAGAAAGTGAAACCAGAGAGCCGTGGTCTTTGTACTGATACGCTTTCAGCGGCTTGCCGTTCATCTGCGCCAAAATGTTGTTCATTGCGCAGCTTGCCATCTGGTGCGCAGCCTGAGCGCGCGGCGGCACAAAACCACCTTCCGGGCGAGCGCAGGAAGCGCAGTCGCCAATCGCGTACACGTCGGGATCGCGCGTGGTCTGCAGAGTCGGCTCAACCACCAGTTGGTTAATACGATTGGTTTCCAGACCGCCAATGTCTTTCATAAAGTCTGGCGCTTTGATCCCCGCAGCCCACACCATCAGATCGGCTTCAATGTACTCGCCATCCTTGGTATGCAGTCCGCCTTCATCAGCGCTGGTTACCATCGTCTGGGTCAGTACGCGTACGCCCAGTTTGGTTAACTCATTATGCGCAGCACTGGAAATACGCGGCGGCAACGCAGGCAGAATACGCTCACCGGCTTCTACCAGCGTAACGTTCAGCGCTTCGTTGGTCAGCCCTTTGTAACCATAGCTGTGCAGCTGTTTTACCGCATTGTGCAGCTCGGCTGAGAGTTCAACCCCCGTCGCACCGCCGCCGACAATGGCGATATTTACTTTGCCATTAGCGCCCAGATTCGCGGAATACTTCAGGAACAGATTCAGCATCTCCTGGTGGAAACGACGCGCCTGATGCGGGTTATCCAGGAAAATGCAGTTTTCTTTGACGCCCGGCGTATTGAAATCGTTGGAGGTACTACCCAACGCCATCACCAGCGTGTCATACGGGACTTTGCGCTCAGGAACCAGCAGCTCGCCCTTCTCATCGCGCAGCTCGGCAAGAGTAATGGTTTTCGCTTCGCGATCGATATCCACCACCGAACCCAACTGAAACTGGAAACCGTGGTTACGGGCATGCGCCAGATAGCTCAGCGCATCCACGCCTTCGTCCAGGGAACCCGTCGCGACTTCATGCAGTAACGGTTTCCATAAATGGCTGTGGTTTCTGTCCACCAGCGTGATTTTGGCCTTTTTCTTGCGCCCCAGCTTTTTACCCAGCTGCGTCGCCATTTCCAGTCCGCCAGCACCGCCGCCGACAATCACGATTCTTTTTAATGGTGTAGTCAACGTGACCCCCTTAAATTTATTAACCAATTGTTAATTAAAAGTTATAGGCATAGCCTTTAATTAACAACAAGTTACGATAATGAAAATGTTCTTCGAGAGTGAGAATAACACGAACGGTGCATTGGTCATACCAAAATTGATGTGTATCAAGTTTTGATGCTGAAAAGATAGACAACACGAACTTTAAGAACAAAAAAACCAGCCCGAAGGCTGGTTTTTTACACGTTCATTGAGGATTAACCTAACGTCTTGAACGCTTTGATGCGCTGCAAATGCGGGGAGATATTCTTAAACTTGTGCGTCTGCTCTTCGTCCCAGACTATCTCGTAAAAATGATGCAGCTCTTCTGACGAACGCTGACTATTGAGCGCTTCATCATGACGTGACAGGATCACCAGGCAGCGATCGCGATTCTTTTCGCGGAAATTGGTCACGCATTTTGTCGCGATATCGGCATACTCTTCAGGCCTGTCGATTTTTCCTTCCATGTTCTCATATGGGAACAGGTTGGGATTAAACACTACCTGACGAATATCACACAGGAAACCAATCCGTTCAGCCCAATATCCCCCCAGTCCCACGCCACAAATCAGCGGACGGTCGTCCACATTAAGCTGCAGCATTTTGTCCACTTCTTTCAGTAGATGCTGCATGTCATGTTTAGGATGCCGCGTACTGTAGCTAATCAGCCTGACATCCGGGTCGATGAACTGCAGCTGCAACACCTTTTCGTGGTTGCCCGGGCTGTTAGAGTCAAAACCGTGTAAATAGATAATCATCGCATCCTCGCCAAACTTGCGTTAATGACCTGCTTTCTCTTCCTGCCAGCGCTCATGAAGCTGGTTGAGCTGGGCGCTTACCGTCTTCCAGCGTGCCGAGTCCATCAGTTCCTGACGTGAAAATGAACCTTTATGATACAAACGTGTAACACGTTCTGCATTGATCGGCGACAGATTATCTAACACACTGACCGCTCCCTTACGATTATTGCAGACCAGGATCATATCGCAACCCGCATCCAGCGATGCCTGACCACGCTCAGCATAGCTTCCCATAATCGCCGCCCCTTCCATCGACAAATCATCGGAGAAAATGACGCCATCGAAACCAAGCTCCTGACGCAGCACCGTTTTCAGCCAGTGTGGCGAACCGCTCGCCGGACGCGGGTCCACGTCACTGTAGATGACATGCGCAGGCATAATGGCATCGAGTTTGTTTTCCGTAATCAACGTCTGGAACACGGACATATCTTTTGCACGAATTTCGGCTTCTAAACGTGGATCGGTTGGGGTTTCTTTATGCGAATCCGCCGTCACTGCCCCATGCCCGGGGAAATGTTTACCGGTAGTTTTCATGCCAGCAGCATGCATACCGTCAATGAAGCGGGTCGCCATAGCCAGCGCTTTCCGCGGATCGGCATGGTAAGAGCGTTCGCCAATCGCCGCGCTGATATGCCCCACATCCAGCACCGGCGCAAAACTGATATCTATATCCATTGCGATCATTTCGCTGGCCATTAGCCATCCGGCGTCCTGCGCCAGATTGCCGCCTTCTTCCAGACCGTGCAGTGCAGCAAAGGATTGGGCCGCGGGCAGACGCGTAAATCCTTCGCGAAAACGCTGTACCCTGCCGCCTTCCTGATCTACCGCCACCACCAGATGATTGCGTGATGCCGCGCGAATCTGGCGCACTAATTCACGCAACTGTTCCGGGTCATGATAATTTCGGGTAAAGAGGATCAACCCACCTACCAGCGGATGCGCCAGAATCTCGCGCTCTTCAGCGTCCAGCTCATACCCTTCGACATCCAACATTACTGGGCCCACACTGCTCTCCTTATCCTTTCATTATTAGCTGCCGCCAGGTTTCATCGGCCAGCCTGATAAATTGTCGATCGCCGGTTTGTCGCCAGCGATACTCAAACCACCCCGCTTTCAGCATTATGACCCAGGGCCGCCATCGTCTGACCTGCCGCCACAGCGCGTTTTGTTCAATGTGCGCTCGTTGGGCGTAGGCGCTAACCAGCCGTTGGTGCTGAGATTCGTCGTTGACCCAAACCGCCGCCAGCTCCAGAGCGATATCACCGTCTCCGGCATATTCCCAGTCAATCAGCCGCAGCCCTGATGCTGTACGTACGATGTTGTCACCGTGGACATCCATATGCAGAGGCCCCAGACGCAAAGGTCGAGGCTCACCGCTTTTCCTGAGTCGCTTCAACGCTCGCAACCAGCATGGCGTGCGACGCGCCGGATCGCCACACTGCCAGTACTGTTCGAGTAGCGGCAGCAGACTGATTCGCCAGCCCAATTGGGGGTGTTGGTGCAGATGATACAATAAGCCAGCGAGTTCGTCGGCGTCCGGCAATCTGGATTCTACCTTACCGTGAAAAAAGTCGACCGCCATCCACCCACGTATATAAAAGCGGGGGCGCGGCGCAAGGCTTTCAGGCAGGTGCTTTAACGCGTGATAGTGGCGTAAGAAATACGATTCCGGTGCGTCAGGGTCGTGATGACAGCGCAACACTAAGCGGTGGGTATCGTGTTCGATGATGCAGCTCCCGCCGCTCAGGCCGCTCTGGTTGGCTACGACGGGATGATACTGCGGGAAATAGCGCGACAACACCTCGTCGCGCGTCAGTCGGTTATTGTTGCTGTACGGCACCTTTACCTGACCAGATTATCTCGCCAGTTTGTACCAGCATTAATTGCATTTGCAGCGCCGGCGAATTGACGTTGCCGGAGGCGCTGGAATAGAGCACATACTGTGCGCCAACGTTACGGGCGATACCAATCGCTTTGCTGCGCGTTCCCAGACTGTCGTTCGGCGACAGACCTAACTGCTGTTTGGCGACAGCCAACTGCTGGGCGGAAACCAGGGTAAACTTGCCGTTATTCGCCAGCGCGTTCCTCAAGGTCTCGGTGGCTTCACCGGCGTTCAACGAGCCGTTGGTCCGGTTATTCACGCTATCAACCAGCAGAACGCCTCCCGCTTTGACGCCGTCAGCCTGCAGCATTTTACCGACCATCGGCTGCATAGCCCCGTTCCAGTCATAGTGACGTTGACGCGGCGTCGGCTGCGCCGTTTGGTCCTCGTGCTCAATCGGACCCGGCTGCTGCGGTATGCTTGGCACCGTTGGTACAACCGGCACCGGCTGTTGCGGCTGCGCGGGCTGTTCCGGCACCGGCTTCACTTCCTCTACGGGTGCGGGCTCACGTTGCGCCACACAGCCAGAGAGAAACATCGCCAGCGCGGCAATCAGTGCGTAGCGATTCATTTTGATCATCAAGATTCACCCCTTACAAATAAAGATAAAGTCTAACCTTGTGCGCCCCCAGAAAATTGGCGCTGCCGTACAGCGTCACCGACGAATGAGCCGGGATAGTCACGCTGCGTGGCGCTTCCAGAGGATGCATTTCCAGTCCTCTGGCGTCATACCAGTAAAACCGATAATGAACGGTAACGGGTTCTTGTCTTTCGTTATAAAGTCGCGAGGATGCTGAGGCCTGAATATCAGACGTGGTTAACGTCGGCTGTTCTGCTGTAATGCCCGACGCCAGAATCGTTGATTCCATCACCAGCGACTGTTCATCACTTACCGGGATTTCAGGATGTGCCCGACAGCCAGCCAGTAGCAGCAAGCTCAGTGAAAGTGCAATGCATCCTCTGGTCATGCTTAGAGACCTTTATGCGCAAGCATTGGACCCAGCGCACGTCCACCCAGCAGGTGCATATGAATGTGATACACCTCCTGACCGCCGTGACGATTGGTATTCATAATTAAACGATACCCATCCGCAGCAATGCCTTCCTGCTCGGCGATTTTCGCCGCTACGGTGATCATGCGACCCAACGCCTGCTCGTGTTCCGCCGTCACATCGTTGACGGTCGGGATCAGGACGTTAGGAATGATCAGAATGTGCGTAGGTGCCTGAGGGGAAATATCACGAAACGCAGTGACCAGTTCATCCTGGTACACGATATCTGACGGAATTTCACGACGGATAATTTTGCTGAATATAGTTTCTTCTGCCACGACGTTTTCCTTTTTCATTAACAGCCCAAGCGTTATGCCATGCTACGCCGGGTCACTCTGCGAGTATAGAGTATGAGCGAGTTACTCACGCTCTTTCAACTTTAACCCTCGATTTTTTAAGCAAAAAGCCCTGCCACTGCTGTTCTTATAACCATTTCCCGTCGCTATTGCTTAAGCATAGTACTGAAACAACATTTCACTTATGCCGTAGCATCTGTTTACACATTGAATGTGAATGCGTATATTTCGCATTTGCATTCATATGCAAACTTAATAATTTACAACCAAAGGGTTCATCACAACCTCAGCGATTCGAACTTAATATTAATAATTATCAAGGACTTTTCGATGTCTTTCACAACACTCAACGGGGATGACCAGCGCCAATCGGGGCTTGCCCCTTCTGTACTGGCAGCCTGCATCACGTTAGCACTATTGCCTTCCACCAGCCTCGCAGCCCCTGCTGAAGAGACGGTTATCGTTGAGGGCTCTGCTCCAGCCACATCCAGCGAGGAGCAGGATTACAGCGTTAAATCAACGAATGCTGGCACCAAAATGCAGATGACGCAGCGCGATATTCCGCAATCGGTCAGCATTATCAGTCAGCAGCGCATGGAAGATCAGCAACTGCAAACGCTGGGCGATGTGATGGACAACACGTTGGGGATAAGCAGAAGTCAGGCGGATTCAGATCGCAGTAGCTATTACTCTCGCGGATTTCAGATTGATAACTATATGGTCGATGGGATTCCGACCTATTTTGAATCCCGCTGGAATCTCGGTGATGCCCTTTCCGACACGGCCCTTTTTGAGCATGTCGAAGTGGTCCGTGGCGCAAACGGGCTAATGACCGGGACGGGTAACCCCTCAGCGTCGATTAATATGATCCGTAAGCATGCCACCAGCCGCGAGTTCACCGGTAATGTTTCTGCGGAATATGGCAGTTGGAATAAACAACGATATGTGACCGATCTTCAAAGCCCGCTCACGGCAGACGGCAACGTGCGCGGGCGCATCGTGGCGGGCTACCAGAATAACGACGCCTGGCTTGATCGCTACAATAGCGAAAAAATGTTCTTCTCCGGGATTGTCGATGCCGATCTGGGCGACACCACCAGCCTGTCTGCGGGTTATGAATACCAGCGCATTGATATCAACAGTCCAACCTGGGGTGGATTGCCGCGCTGGAATACCGACGGCAGTAAAAACAGCTATGACCGCTCGCGCAGCACTGCGCCGGACTGGGCGTACAACGATAAAGACTTCAACAAAGTGTTTGTCACCATCAAGCAACGTTTTTCCGATACCTGGCAGGCGACAATGAATGCCACCCACTCCGAGGTCAAGTTTGACAGTAAAATGATGTACGTCGATGCCTATGTCAATAAAGCCGATGGCACGCTGATTGGCCCGTATGGCAGCTATGGTCCGGGCTATGACTACGTCGGAGGTACCGGCTGGAACAGCGGCAAGCGTAAGGTGGATGCCGTCGATCTGTTCGCCGACGGCGGTTACGACCTGTTTGGTCGTCAGCATAATCTGATGCTGGGCGGCAGCTACAGTAAACAGAATAACCGTTACGAAAGCGCGTGGGCGAACGTATTCCCCAACGAAATCGGCAGCTTCTATACCTTCGATGGTAACTTCCCGGAAACCAACTGGAACCCGCAGTCATTGGCTCAGGACGATACCACGCACATGAAATCGCTCTACGCCGCAACACGTATTTCGCTGGCCGACCCACTGCATTTGATTGTCGGCGCGCGTTATACCAACTGGCGTATCGACACCCTCGCCTACAGCATGGAACAAAACCATACCACGCCGTATGCGGGCCTGGTGTATGACATTGACGATAACTGGTCTACGTACGCCAGCTATACCTCAATCTTTCAGCCGCAGAACAAGCGCGACAGTTCCGGTAAATATCTCTCCCCAATTACCGGCAATAACTATGAACTTGGCCTGAAGTCCGACTGGATGAACAGCCGTTTAACCACCACCCTCGCGGTCTTCCGCATTGAACAGGATAACGTGGGCCAATCAACCGGCGTACCAATTGCCGGTAGCAATGGCGACACGGCCTATAGAGCGATGGATGGAACGGTCAGCAAAGGGGTCGAATTCGAAGTTAACGGTGCGATCACCGATAACTGGCAGATGACGTTCGGCGCGACACGCTATGTTGCTGAAGACAACGAAGGCAATGCGGTAAACCCGAACCTACCGCGTACCACAGTAAAACTGTTTACCCGTTATCGCCTGCCTGCCATGCCGGAACTGACCGTGGGCGGTGGGGTTAACTGGCAGAATCGTGTTTATAGCGATACGGTCACGCCGTATGGCACATTCCGCGCGGAACAGGGAAGCTACGCCCAGGTCGATTTATTCACCCGCTATCAGGTGACGAAAAACTTCTCTGTGCAGGGTAACCTCAATAACCTGTTCGATAAAACCTACGACACCAATATCGACGGTTCTATCGTCTATGGCGAGCCGCGCAACGTCAGCGTCACCGCCAGCTATCAGTTCTGATTCGAAACACATCACGCTCCACCTGCTCGTCAGGTGGAGTGATATTGATACATTGCGGCGAAAACTCCCCCCTTTTTTACACCACAATAGAGGTATCTCCTGCTACGACCAAGCGCAAAAAATCATCCCGACGATGATTTTTTATTTTTGGGTTCCACACCACACCTATATCCCAGCGTATTTGCTTTTCCATAGGCATTAATAAATTAACATTGGCGGGCAAAAAAGTACGAACGCTTGCGGGTAAAAAGGCAACGCCGTTACCACCAGCAATTAATGCCAGTAACGACGTCATATCATCCGTAGCGGACACCGTAACAGCCTTCAACTGGTTACTTTGGAGAAAATATGCAGTTTGTTCAGCAAGGCAAGGGCTGGTAGACGGATCGAGTTGGAGTAAGGGATATGCCGATAGTGCACTCTGAATATTCATATTGTGTATATCGCTATTCGCCGGCATAGCAAGCGCCAGCGTTTCCTCATAAAGAATATATGAAACCAGACCTTTACTTACAGGTGCCCGCACAAAACCAATATGCAACCGCCCCTCCAACAGCATTTTCATTTGAACACTAGAAGGAAGATGATTAATAACAACCTCACACTCAGGAACTTGCTGATGAAATTGTCTTATCCACTTTGGAACTTGCTGAAATGACGAAATCCCAAAGCCCATAAATAACTTTTCACGATTTTTCGAATTTACCTCTCTCGCATAGTTCAGAAATTCAATATGGGATTGTAAAAGCTCATTTGCTTTAGAAAAAAGCTGCTGCCCCAATACAGTTAAACTTGCGCCATGACGTCCGCGCAAAAAAAGAACGCCACCTGTCAAATGTTCCAGCGTCTGTATCTGCTTTGATAGTGCTGGTTGCGTCAAGAAGAGTTCTTTTGCAGCATTGCTGTAACTTCCTTTCATCGCCAAGGTAACAAAAGCTCGAAGCAGTTTTATATCTATTCCTTTCATTTATTGAACCCTGAAAAAAATGGAATTATACAAATACCTATAACAGGCCCATGATAGCAAGGGATGGCAATAAAGAAAAATAACTGACCAGTAGAAAACTGTAAAAAAACTA
>NZ_JAHLRC010000189.1:0-4627 GCF_018919545.1 Citrobacter sp. S46_ASV_140 | reverse complement strand
CCTGTACGTTCTACGGCACGGCGAACACTAACCAGATGGTGGTGGAGTTTATGGGTATGCAACTGCCTGGCTCCTCATTTGTACATCCTGATGCGCCGCTGCGTGAAGCGCTGACCGCGGCAGCAGCCCGTCAGGTAACACGCCTGACCGGCAACGGCAATGAATGGATGCCGATCGGTAAAATGATCGATGAAAAAGTGGTAGTGAACGGTATTGTGGCGCTGCTGGCGACCGGGGGCTCTACCAACCATACGATGCACCTGGTGGCTATGGCGCGTGCGGCCGGGATTCTGATTAACTGGGATGATTTCTCCGATCTGTCCGATATCGTGCCGCTGATGGCGCGTCTGTACCCGAATGGTCCAGCAGATATTAACCACTTCCAGGCGGCGGGTGGCGTACCGGTGTTAATGCGTGAACTGCTTAATGCGGGTCTGCTACATGAAGATGTGAACACCGTTGCCGGATTCGGTTTATCCCGCTACACCATGGAACCGTGGCTTAACGAGGGTGAACTGGACTGGCGCGAAGGGGCGGTGAAGTCTCTGGACAGCAACGTGATCGCCACCTTTGACCAACCATTCTCCCACCACGGCGGCACCAAAGTACTGAGCGGTAACCTCGGGCGTGCGGTGATGAAAACGTCGGCGGTACCGGTAGAAAACCAGATTATTGAAGCGCCGGCAGTTGTCTTTGAAAGTCAGCATGATGTGTTACCCGCGTTCGATGCGGGTCTGCTTGACCGGGATTGCGTGGTGGTTGTGCGCCATCAGGGACCAAAAGCGAACGGAATGCCAGAATTACATAAACTCATGCCGCCACTTGGTGTATTATTGGACCGTTGTTTCAAAATTGCGTTAGTTACCGATGGACGACTTTCAGGTGCTTCAGGTAAAGTGCCTTCAGCAATCCATGTAACCCCGGAAGCCTATGATGGCGGGCTGCTGGCAAAAGTACGCGATGGCGACATCATTCGTGTGAATGGACAGACAGGTGAATTGACGCTGCTGGTGGATGAAGAGGAACTTGCCTCCCGTCAGCCACACATTCCCGATCTCAGCGCATCGCGCGTGGGTACGGGACGTGAAATGTTCAGCGCGTTGCGTGAAAAGCTGTCCGGTGCGGAGCAGGGCGCAACCTGTATCACTTTTTAAGACTTATTTTGTAATCAGGCGAGAGAAAACTCTGATGAAAAACTGGAAGACAAGTGCAGAAGCAATCCTGACCACTGGCCCGGTTGTACCGGTTATCGTGGTTAATAAACTGGAACACGCGGTGCCAATGGCAAAAGCGCTGGTTGCAGGGGGCGTGCGCGTTCTGGAAGTGACCTTACGTACCGCATGTGCGATGGATGCCATTCGCGCGATCGCAAAAGAAGTTCCGGACGCTATCGTGGGTGCGGGTACCGTACTGAATCCACAACAGCTGGCTGAAGTCACTGAAGCGGGTGCGCAGTTTGCTATCAGCCCGGGCCTGACCGAGCCGCTGTTGAAAGCTGCAACTGAAGGCACTATTCCGCTGATCCCAGGCATAAGCACCGTTTCTGAACTGATGCTGGGTATGGACTACGGTTTGAAAGAGTTCAAATTCTTCCCGGCGGAAGCTAACGGCGGTACTAAAGCGCTGCAGGCAATTGCGGGTCCGTTCTCTCAGGTCCGTTTCTGCCCAACCGGCGGTATCTCTCCGGCGAACTACCGTGATTACCTGGCACTAAAAAGCGTGCTGTGCATCGGTGGTTCCTGGCTGGTTCCGGCAGATGCGCTGGAAGCTGGTGATTACGCACGCATTACCAAGCTGGCTCGTGAAGCAGTAGAAGGCGCGAAGCTGTAATAACGCAAAATGCCCGGTAATCATTACCGGGCCTGCGAGTCTGAAACGGGCCATCTGGCCCGTTTTTTATCCTGCGACTTTCACCTGTGCCGCCGCGTCTTTCGCGCGTGTCACCGCGTCTTCAATACTCTGCGCTGTGGCCAGCACAACGCCCATACGACGGCTCCCGTCGATGTCCGGCTTGCCGAAGAATCTGACTTGCATACCTGTGCCCACAGCGGCCTGTACGTTATCAAACGTGACATTCTGGCTGGTAAGCTGCGGCAGAATAACGGCAGAAGCAGAAGGCCCATACTGACGGATTGCGCCAACCGGCAGACCGAGAAATGCGCGTACATGCAGGGCAAACTCAGACAGATCCTGCGAAATCAAGGTCACCATACCCGTGTCGTGAGGGCGAGGGGAAACTTCGCTGAAAATGACCTCATCACCGCAGACAAATAGCTCTACCCCAAACAGACCGTGGCCGCCCAGCGCCAGCACCACCTTACGGGCAATCTCCTGCGCTCGAGCCAGCGCCAGGTCACTCATTTGCTGCGGCTGCCAGGATTCGCGATAATCGCCATCTTCCTGACGATGTCCTACCGGTGCGCAGAAATGCACGCCATCAACGGCGCTGACGGTAAGCAGGGTGATTTCAAAATCAAAATTCACTACGCCTTCGACGATAACGCGTCCGGCACCTGCTCGGCCGCCTTGTTGAGCATAATTCCAGGCTTCAGTGAGTCGATCGGCGGAACGGATAAAGCTCTGTCCCTTACCGGAGGAACTCATTACCGGCTTCACGATGCAGGGATAGCCGATTTCGGCGACGGCCTCGCGAAAGCGGGCTTCGCTGTCAGCAAAGCGGTAAGAAGAGGTCGGTAGAGATAATTCTTCGGCGGCGAGACGACGGATTCCTTCGCGGTTCATGGTCAACTGCGTCGCCCGGGCGCACGGCACGATGTTTTGACCGTCCTGTTCCAGTTTTACCAGCATATCCGTGGCAATCGCCTCTATTTCCGGCACGATATAATGTGGTTTTTCACGCTCGACGAGCTGGCGTAAAGCATCGCCATCCAGCATGTTGATTACGTATGAGCGATGGGCAACGTGCATGGCTGGCGCGTCGGGGTAACGATCCACGGCAATGACTTCCACACCCAGGCGTTGGCATTCAATCGCCACCTCTTTACCCAGTTCACCTGAACCTAATAACATCACTCGCGTTGCTGCGGGACGCAGCGCTGTGCCTAATAACGTCATAAATTAATCCCCTGTTTTATCTGGGCGCAGTATATACGAAAACGTTTGCGTCTGTCTTTATTACCAGGTTGATTTCAAGGCGCAAAAAGAATATACTGTACATAAATACAGGTAATTTAAGAGGCTGCAAAAATGGCGGTTGAAGTTAAATACGTAGTCATTCGGGAAGGTGAGGAAAAAATGTCGTTTACCAGCAAAAAGGAAGCCGATGCGTATGACAAAATGCTTGATACAGCAGATTTGCTCGACACATGGCTGGAGCAATCGCCGGTAGCGCTGGAAGACGAGCAGCGCGAAGCGCTTTCCCTGTGGCTGGCTGAGCAGAAAGATGTGCTGAGCGCCATTCTGAAAAACGGCAAGCTGCCCTCTCCGCAGGCGGTCGAAAACGATGCGCACGCTGAGGATGATACTCAGGCTGCCTGAAACGACTTGCGCTCCTGACGTTTTGTACCATGCTTTTCCCTGAATCATTGTGCAATCCCTGACGTCTTTTCACGTTGCAACAGGCAACCTGAAGGACGAAGGGGAGATTAAGGAGAAAAGAATGTATAAAAAAAGAGCGTTGTTGAGCCTGCTGTTGTTGTCTGCCAGCGTATCTGTATTTGCGGCAAATATGGAAAGCAAGAATGTTCAGTTCCCCAAGTGCGAAGGGCTGAATGCTGACGGTATCGCGGCGAGCGTGAAACGTGATTATCAGCAAAATCGCATCGCGCGCTGGGCTGACGATCAAAAACGCGTCGGGCAAGCCGATCCTGTCGCCTGGGTCAACACGCCCGATATTACGGGCAAAGATGGGAAATGGTCAGTTCCCCTCACGGTTCGCGGTAAAAGCGCGGATATTCACTACCAGGTAAAAGTCGACTGCAAAGCCGGAACGGCGGAGTATCAGTCGCAGTAACGAAGGTAGAAGGTATTTGCACTTCTTTTGATGACCTGAACACTTCCTGACATCCCCTCGGGTACGCTTTGATGATTATTCGTCTGTACTTGAGGGGCAACATGGCTAACTGGCTGAATCAACTTCAATCTCTTCTTGGGCAAAAAGGATCTTCCGCGTCATCTTCTGGTGAGCAAGGGCTGAGTAAACTTCTGGTTCCCGGCGCGTTAGGCGGTCTGGCAGGATTACTGGTTGCCAACAAATCTTCACGTAAATTACTGAGTAAATACGGCACCAGCGCGCTTCTGGTGGGCGGCGGTGCGGTTGCCGGTACCGTATTATGGAACAAATACAAGGATAAGGTTCGCGCGGCGCATCAGGGTGAGCCGCAGTTCGGTGCACAAAGCTCGCCGCTGGATGAGCGAACCGAACGACTGATCCTGGCGCTGGTTTTTGCGGCGAAAAGCGATGGTCATATTGATGCCAAAGAACGTACCGCCATTGAGCAGCAACTTCGTGAAGCAGGCGTGGAAGAGCAGGGCCGTGTTCTGATCGAACGCGCTATTGAACAACCGTTAGATCCTCAGCGCCTGGCACAAGGGATCCGCAACGAAGAAGAGGCGCTGGAAATTTACTTCCTGAGCTGTGCGGCGATTGATATCGACCACTTTATGG
>NZ_JAHLRC010000188.1:0-4655 GCF_018919545.1 Citrobacter sp. S46_ASV_140 | reverse complement strand
CATAATCGCAACAAGCTAGACTTTTGCATATATCTATTCCCGACTTCTAATTTTTTTAACCCTCGACAATATAATATTTCCATCCGACTCTGAGAATATCAGATCAACAGCATCTATATCTTTTATATTTAATAAAGAAAACATTAACATCACCCAGATATCAAATTCTCCATGAATACCAATATATAATTCAGCATAATACTGCTCAAGATTTTTATTGTGTTCGTTAAGAACAACAGCTGCCTTAGCTACATCTTTTTTATTGCTATTTTTTCCTATCAAAAAATTATCAACCATCCCGACACTGGCCTGATAAAAAATCAAATTGTTAAGATCTTTGATCAGATTATCTTCATTTGTAGAAATAGATCTATATAGTCTTGCCTTCTCGGCAATATTATTCTGTTTAATTAAAATCGCTGGAGCAAAAAGAAAAGTACACATACCATCCCCCGTACCAGGATGTTTATTATTAATATCCGTTGACTTTTCCCCTACAATAATTAATCTAAATTTATCCTCCGTAACACTTAGCCATTCATCAATATTTAATACATAGTCGTGAAAGATAAATTCACTGCTATTAATTATAGCATCAGAGAGGCCAAGTTGTTTCCAGGCCAATAAAAAAGACTGCCATGTTGAAACCCCCGATACCTGACCAACAATAAAATTAATAATCAAACCATTTTCAGAAGTAACATCCATTAATCTAGCTCTTATGGGAGCTAATAACTCATGAAATAAAGCAGTATAGCCAATCGATTCTGGGAAATTTAATGCCCTGGCCCCAATTGCATTGAACTCATTTTCTTCAAGTAAATTTAGCATCTGAGAATCTTCGGGAAAGAGATAACTATAATCTACAACACTTAAATAATCAGAAGCCCATTCAGACCACTTACAATCAATATTAGAACCTTCCGTTAATATCATTTCATTTTTTTCAAGAGACAATCCTCGCTGAAATAATCGAAGACCTAAGTATATAATGAATGCTAAAAAAATAATTAAAGATATTACAAAAGCATAATAAAAAGACTCATTATTATGAGTAATGTAATATAAAAAACTGAATAGCAGAACAACAGTTATTAACAATGAGAAAAAAATACCACTATCGCGGCCCCACCTAATAGAAGGTACAGGTTGTATTATCTTTTTATCTGGAATATTCCAACTCATTTTAACTTACCAGACCCCCGTACAGGGAAGTGTTGAAATAACATAACAACCACATTGGCAGATACATTTATGCACGGCTACTGGTTTTCCATCTGAGATCCACTCTGGAGAACCCTGGATTATCTTATTTACGCCATGAAATGGAATTGGGCATATAACAGTATCACCAAGCAGTGCAACACCTAAACCATCGATAATTATCGTTGACGAAACAGAAATCACTTTACCACCACTACTTAATGGATCGTTGAGCCTGACCAAACCTTGAAACATAAACCCTCACTATAAAAAATATAACTAGCGACATATAAACTTTCGAAAAAGATAAAAACACACCTTCCTACACATTTATACAATTAGATAAAGATCAGATAATATTAATATCTTTCCCGTCAAAAATATTAGCTTTAAAATTCAAAACTTAAATAATTGTCAACTAATAGTAAAAAAACCACCATCCTGATTTAAGTAATCGAACAGACCGCCCTTGCTTCTTAAATTCTTTTATATTTTTCTTGTCGAGTTTCCGAAGATCAATATTCGTCACATTATCCCAGCCAGCAACAGTCAATATCTCCTCCGTCAACTGTTCTTTCGGAAAGGGGTGGCGTCGCCAGATTGCCCATATTGCAGGAAGGATATACAGAAAGGTTCCCATGGTCAGGAACATCGTTACCCCACTCACCATTTTTTCACTAACAATCCAGCCATCCTGATAAATAAACACTATCAACATAATAATAATTAATAAAATAACGACCGAAATGGGGACTTTCATCCCGTCAATTCGTGCCCGTCGTACTCCCTGGTAACACCACGGTGGCATAGTCAGCGAGCGCGCATGCGGCCGGACAAGGGCATAGACCAGGTACTCCTCTCCCACCGGCGCGGCAATCAGTTCCACTTCCTCACCTTCCCGACAATAGGGCGCTCCCAGCCACCCCGAAAACTGCCGATCGTTGATTTCGCCAGTAACGTACCACGCAGCAGCTGGAACCCTGTCTTCATTGCTCGCCACCATGCCCTGCGCCGTTGCCGCTGAGCCCATCGAGGCCAGCACCATCGCGGCAGACGCCATGTTCTCATCCTGCCTGCTGAAATACTCCCACGTCTGCGGATAGGCTTTGGTGTCAAAATAGTGCGTCAGGCAGCGCTGGTGATAGTTTTTCACCACTCCCCTGACCTTTATCAGCGGGGCTGGCGGGGGCAGTATCGGGTCCGGTGGCATATCAGCCAGCGCTTTTGCCAGCTGCTTTTCTTCACGATACAGTTCCGCCAGCCGTTTTTTATGCTTCTTCTTGCCTTCCGATTCATAGTACGCAATGGTTTGTCTTAATTTTATCCATTCCCTGCGCTCCCGGAGATAGTTTTCTTTCACATACCCTTTACCCTTCTCCAGCCCCCGGATATAGGCCCGGGGCATATCGGCGAACAGTTCATCATCTTCTGTCATAATATTTCGTTGCTCCAAAATTAAACCACAGCAGGGACTTCCGGCTCATCATAGATAATAAATGGCCAGTAAATTATTGGTTTTCCACGTTGTTGTTTTTTACCTGAAGATAATTGACGTGTGCTTTCTTGCAGTGAATTTCTGGCCTCATCAATAAACATATTTATTTTTTCCGGCGCATAACTATCGATATCAATCGAATTATCATCACCAAATAAACTATTCTCAATCCACGACTGTAACGCATCACGTGAATAATATTCAGTCAAAATATATTCAGCCACCATCAATAACAGGGCAACCTCCCACGAAGCCAACAACCCTACCCATTCGACACCTAATTTTGTTAATTGTGGTGCTGCGGCTTTTCCCAGCCATACGGCCAATCCCCCTCTAGCGGTATCCCAACCAAAGCGTTCAATCAACACCGACATCAATTTCCCTTCCGCTTTGGCAATAATGGCAACATCACTAAGAGTCTTAACTAAATATAAGCCGGTAAATGCCCATTTTTTACTGGAATTCGGTAAGCTAACTTTATTCAACAATGTGGAAAAATCTAATCCCAGCGAAAGGCCGGCACTTATCAGCGAGCATCCTGCGCCAGACATTTTCATGTAGTGGAGACTATTTTTCTCTTTAAGAATGACCTCCATTGCAGGTGTTGCAATATCAATAATCCCGCTTGCCGTTGCCGATATTGCGCTGACTACCTTGGCATAGTCAGAGGGTTTATTGTTAAAGTTATCGAGTTGGTTATACAGTTCGACCACATTGAAAAATAAAACAAAAAGTCTAATACTGGTCACCGCATAACCAGAAGATCCTGCAGGCTGGCGAAGATAATCTGCATACGCTTTTTCAAGTGCGGCATATTTATTACTCGCCACCCGGAGACGATCAGCCCGAATGGCTCTTTGCGTGCTGTAAAAAACAGTGCCAGTAATGTAAGCCCTACGCTCCGTTGCCTAACCAAAATATTTACTGAACAACATTTTTGTTTCTAACTCTGACTTTCCAGAAGATAGCGAAAAAAGAGTTCGAACTATAAGGTCATTCATGGTATTGAGCACAGGTCCAATCCGTGATACGGAAAAAAACCTGGTCCCCACGGTAACCATGTGCTGATCTATTTTATACAGCACTCTTTTCGAGAATACGGCATTGCTATCCAGAGGTTTTGAAATTTCACTCGTTGCTTTTTCAAAACCTTTAAATATTTTATTAAGTTTAGCGCCATTCTTCTCAAAAAAGTAGAGCACATCATTTTCAGAAACCGGAGATATGCTACACTGTTGCAAGCTAGCCAATAATGGCTCTGCATCTGCCATTATTTCTGGATTATTATAAAAATGTGTTCTCCAGACGAGATTAGTTTTACTTGTCGTGGTATATGCGTCGATCCAGTCATCCAGCAATTTTACACCTGATGGCGACTCATTAAGCCCAGCCATCGCGAATGCAGCAATTTCACGATAGTTTGCATTATCAACAGGGTCATTAGAGAAAAAATCCTGTAACATTGTTATAAATAAAGAAGTCTGTAACCATTCACAACGATAGATAATCAGTTTAGCGAGTTGCTCATCAATTTTTTGTGTAAGATCAGCACAACATTTATTAAAAGAATCCCATTTGCTCTGATTGATCATTAGAGCATATTTAGACCAATCATTAGCGACCTGGTGTTTTTTATAAACTTCGTTTTGTTTTCCCTTTATCTGTTTTTCGAACTCTTCGCGAATTAGTATATCCTTCGGATCTGTTCCTTTAGATTTCTCATTCTGGACATACATGTAATAAGAATAATCCATTGCAGGAGGAGAGATAAATGTTTCCTGGGGTAATACAGAAAGCTGGGCTTCAACATTCTGTTCCGAGCTTTTGTTAACAATCTCCTTAACACCGTTTATCAGATTCTGGGTACAGAACTCCAGGGTGCGTTCATCACCGAATATCTTCGCCATCGCCAGGACATCGTTTGTCCATCCCGTCAGCTCATGCGTTATCCCTGTTG
>NZ_JAHLRC010000187.1:0-4788 GCF_018919545.1 Citrobacter sp. S46_ASV_140 | reverse complement strand
CGATAAAGGTGATTATCAGCGTGAAGTTCGGGAAATAGCCGAGCGCCTCAAACCACATTGTATTATGTTAGGTAGTATCTCACCCGAGAAAATGCACTATTACTATCCACTGGCAGATATAGTTGTGATTCCTTCTCAATTTCAGGAGCCATTTTGTATGGTGGCTATTGAGGCTATGGGCGCTGGAAGACCTGTATTAGTCAGTACTCGAGGCGGCATGGTTGAGTTTGTTAAAGATAAAATTACAGGCTATCACCTTACAGAGCCGATGACTGCAGAAACTATTGCTCAGGATATTACCAGGGTAATGGCGGAAAGTAGTTTAGCGGATACCGCCCAACGAGGTCAGCAATATGTCTTTGGAAACTATAGTTGGTCTGCGGTTACACAACGGTTTGAAGAGGTTATTTGTAACTGGTTCGAGTGATAAAAAGGCTACATAAAGTAGCCTTTTTTTTACTATTTTATTTATTCTTCAGCGCTAACAGAAAACCTGCAAAAATACCCAACAGATCTAACTCAATCTGCTCAACGTTGCCACGTATAATAAAATAACCGACAAATGAAAGTAAAATTATTATATAAGCATTGTATGGGGAATAGTAATTCTCCCTAAAAGCATGCGTAACACATTCCCTCACAATGCTAGTGTACACCAGTATTAAACCCACAAGTCCAAGTAATCCTGTACCAAACCATACAAAGAGAATAAGGTTGTGTGGTCCAATTGACTCGCGGAATGTCCAGTTTGGATAATCAACAACACGCTTGTTGTATACAATTTTATAAGCGTTATTACCAAAACCATAACCAATAACTGGGTTTTCTAAGATTAGGTCAAACGCACTTCCTTGCGTACCGTTAGTATAGCGGTATGAGCTGTCAGTTTGCTGTAATTTAACGGTCAGGTTTTCTGACATATCTTTGTATGAAAATATAGCTGTCAGAGCAACAATGGCTACGAGGATTCCTACAGTAAGCAATCGCCATTGTTTGTACATGATTATCCATGTAAGAGCAATAATAAATACAGATAACCATGCGCCACGGGACAATGTTCCAAGAATTAAAAAGGTGTATATCGCCCCTAACAACAGGAATAATATACGGTATTTCGCTGATTTAATGAGCCATAGATTCAGAAGCACTGGGAATAAAAACACCATTGCATCTGAAATTCCGCGATGTTGGTAATTAGTAAAAGGCATGATTCCTTGCTTATAGTCCTGATAATAAAGGACAAGTTCTGAAAGGCATCGCAAACTAAGAGCTGTAAGGAACGAGAAGAATATCAACTTTGAAATGGTTTCTTTGCTTTCTTCTCTTAGTAATACAGGGATCGCAATAGTGCATAATAAGACATTTTCAACAACTGAGTTGTTTATCTCTTTCAGGCTAGCTTTTAGTTCAGGAGTGAACACTAAAGAGACGAAGGTAGCGATTACAAGAAATGATACACTTGCAAAAACAAATGTTTTAAAAATTCGAATATAATGTCGAGGATTCTTACATAAATAAACAATCGTTGTGATAGTCATCAGAATGACAATCAAATGTTTATAACGCGTAATACCACCTAAGAAATAGGTGGCGACAAACAGAAATATAAGTCCTCTATTCCAGTTTATCTTCCAGTTTTTTTTCTCATCTAAAAAAAACTTTGTTAAAGCCATCATTTCTCCGACACTTACAGACAATTATTTAAAAAATCGCAATTAATTGATTTCAATACGGTCGAAGAACGTAAGTCTGAAAGATTTTCACTTCCTGAGCGACATACCACTTGATTCTTCCCATACCCACCAATCAATCCTGGGTCCGTTGGACCGTACAACGTAATATTTGGGCGATCCAGTGCAGCGGTTAAATGACTCAGGCCTGTATCAACCGACACCACAAATTTTGCCCCCGCCAGTACGCGAGCGACCTCTCCCAAAGTCATCCGTGGAAGAACATCAACATAAGAAAAACCATTTGCCAGCCTACGGGCTCGTGCTTCTTCATGAGGAGCACCCCATGGCAGTTTAATACGTATGCCAGCGTTATTTAACAAGCCAATTAGCTCCCGCCAGTTGGCTTCTGGCCAGTGCTTATCATCACGCGTTGTGGCATGCAGAAATACGGCATACTGGCCCGTATCAGCATTACGTTCTTTCAGAAAATGCTGAGCGATAGCGTAATCACCCTGCGACTGGGGCCTGGAATATCCCAGACTTTTGGCGAACAATTCACGCGTACGTTCTACCGCGTGCTGCTGTTTGGCAATGTGATGTTTGCGATTATAAAACAGGCTCGCCAATGGTTCGCGCGCCGTGCTCCAGTCCAGACCATGCTTGATGCCACGTGCCAGACGCGTAACCAACGCCGCGCTTTTAACCAGACCCTGCGCATCAATTATCGCGTCATACTGCTGTAAACGCACCGCATCGCGAAAGGCTTTACGCTCGGCTTTAATCGGCGCTGAAAACCAGGCTTTACGCCAGCGGCGGATCGCCACTGGAATAACCCGGTCAACGGCTGCATGCCAGGATGGGATCTGCGCGAAGCCTTCTTCCACTACCCAATCAAATTGAATATCCGGCATGACCTGCTGCGCATCGGTTAATGCCGGTAACGTATGCAGTACATCGCCCATAGACGATGTTTTAACGATCAGTACCCGCATCCGTCAGGCTTCCTCTTGTAACAACAGGTCGTTGAGTTCTTCCAGCACGCGCTGGGGTGTGATGTCAATCAGGCTCTGATGATAGCCTTCTGCTGCATCTCCCTTGCGTACTTTGTGATAGCCCGTAATCAAGCGAATTACGCGCGCCTTGTGTGAAAGCGGCGGAGTAAAATCCGGGCTGCTGGGGCCATACAACGCTACCAGAGGTCGATTCAACGCTGCGGCAACGTGCATTAATCCAGAGTCGTTGGTGACCACCGCTTTGCAGGCGGCGAGCAGAATGACGGCCTGCTCCAGCTGTGTTTCGCCTGCCAGATTACGGCACCAGGGCTGCTGATCAACGCTCAGCGTTGCCAGGATCTCATTTCCGGCTTCATGGTCTTTTGCAGAGCCAAAAAGCACAATCTGATGGCCTTCATCGATCAGCTGCTTCGCCAGATCTGCGTAGTGGTAATGTGGCCAGCGTTTCGCTGGACCAAATTCCGCGCCAGGGCAAAAGCCGATGATGGGGCGTTCGGCAGAAAGGGAAAACTGGCGACAGGTCAGGGACTTTTCACCTTCGCTTACCTGCAACTGCGGCCATAGCAGAGGCTGCGGCAAATCTTTAGCTGACAGCATTACGCCTTTATCATAGGCCAGGGCTACATAGCGTTCGACCATCAGCGGCCAGGCATCTTTATCCAGCACGCGCGCATCGTTTAGCAGGCCGTAGCGCATTTCACCACGCCAACCGGTACGATGGGGAATGCCAGCAAAGAACGGTACCAGCGCGGATTTAAACGAGTTAGGCAGCACATAGGCGCGGTCATAGCGTTTTTCACGCAGGCTATGACCGAGTTTACGCCGCTCACCGATCTCCAGCGCGCCGTGTCCAAGCGGCATGGCGATAGCTTCGTTAACTTCAGGCATGCGCGATAATAACGGACGGCACCATGCAGGTGCCATCACGTCGATTATCGCCTGGGGATAGCGCGCCTTAAGCGTGCGATAGAGACTTTGCGACATCATCATGTCGCCCACCCAGGACGGGCCTACCACCAAAATTTTCATACTTACGCGTCGCGGTTCAGCCAGGCCATATATTCCGTTACACCTTCAGCAACGGTTTTAAAAGGCTTGTCATAGCCCGCAGCGCGCAGATTAGTCAGATCGGCTTGGGTAAACGCCTGGTAGCGACCTTTCAGTTTTTCCGGGAATGGGATGTACTCAATGCTGCCTTTTTTGTGGTACGCAAGCGTTGCATCGGCAACGGCCTGGAAAGATTCCGCACGACCGGTACCAAGGTTAAAGATGCCGGAAACCCCGTTTTCCAGGAACCACAGGTTCACCGCAGCCACATCGCCTACGTAAACGAAATCACGCTTGAAGTTTTCACTGCCTTCGAACAGTTTTGGTGTTTCGCCATTGTTGAGCTGGGTGTTGAGGTGGAAAGCGACGCTTGCCATGCTGCCTTTATGGCCTTCACGCGGTCCGTAGACGTTGAAATAGCGGAAGCCAACAATCTGAGAATTGGCTTCTGGCAGGATCTGACGAACGTACTCGTCGAACAGGAATTTTGAGTAGCCGTAAACGTTCAGCGGTTTCTCATATTCACGGGATTCGATGAAATCAGAAGTGCGACCGCCGTAGGTGGCGGCAGAGGACGCATACAGGAACGGAATTTCACGCTCCAGGCAATAGTGCAGCAGCTCTTTGGAGTATTGATAGTTGTTGTCCATCATATACTTGCCGTCCCACTCGGTAGTGGAGGAGCATGCGCCTTCGTGGAAAATCGCTTCGATATCGCCGAAATCTTCTCCGGCCATAATCTGGATCAGGAAGTCTTCCTTGTCCATGTAGTCAGCAATATTCAGATCCACCAGGTTAACAAACTTGGTGCCATCTTTCAGGTTGTCCACCACCAGGATGTCGGTGATGCCTTTATCATTCAATGACTTGACGATGTTGCTGCCGATAAAGCCCGCGCCGCCGGTAACGATGATCATAAATGTAACCTTCGAATTTTGGAGTCAGAGACAATCTCAGACACTAATGTCTGTAATCATACCATCACATCGGCATCCCTTCAGCCTCTTAAGTAAGATGGTGGGTCGGTAGAAGGCCTATAAACACCAGTATAAGAA
>NZ_JAHLRC010000186.1:0-4961 GCF_018919545.1 Citrobacter sp. S46_ASV_140 | reverse complement strand
TCATCATACTGACGCCAAGATCTTTGCGAGCTTTGCGCTTGCCATGCTCACCAAATTTAGTGACGGCCCCAAGCGGCGTAGCTTTCGACGCTTGTCCGCCTGTATTGGAGTAACACTGGGTATCCAGTACCAAAATATTGACGTTCTCGGTCAGGCTCAGGACGTGATCCAGTCCCCCAAAACCAATATCGTAAGCCCAGCCATCACCGCCAATCAGCCAGATAGATTTCTCGACCAGCGCGTCGGCATCGGTTAACAACTGCTGTGCGCCTTCGACATCTTTCAGGTGCTGGCGCAGTGCTGCAACTTGCTCACGGCGCACCTCTGGCGTAGCTTCAGCGTGCAGGGCGTCATTCAGTTCAGCCGGAATGTTATCAGCAAACTGTTCCACTAAACGCATGACGCGTACACGGTGCTGATCCACCGTCAGGCGGAAGCCCAGCCCAAACTCGGCGTTATCCTCAAACAGGGAGTTTGCCCACGCAGGCCCGCGACCATTGGCGTCGGTGGTATAAGGCGTTGAGGGCAGGTTACCGCCATAAATTGATGAACAGCCGGTCGCATTGGCGATCAGCATGCGGTCGCCGTACAACTGCGTAAGCAATTTGATATACGGCGTTTCACCACAGCCAGAGCAGGCCCCAGAGTACTCAAACAGCGGTGTTATCAACTGCGAGGTACGAATATCAATGCGTTCCAGTTTAGTGCGATCGATTTCCGGCAGATTAAGGAAGTAGTCATAGTTAACTTTTTCTTCTTCCACGTGCTCAAGGCGCGACATCATATTGATGGCCTTGATCTCCGGGTTTTGGCGATCTTTCGCCGGGCATACTTCGACGCACAGATTACACCCGGTGCAATCCTCTGGCGCAACCTGCAGGACATATTTCTGACCGCGCATATCGCGTGATTTCACATCCAGAGAATGCAGGCTGGCAGGGGCATTTTCCATCGCTTCTGGTGAAACCACTTTGGCGCGGATAGCCGAGTGCGGGCAGGCGGCTACGCAATGGTTACACTGGGTACACAGCTCTTCTTTCCAGATGGGGATCTCTTCAGCGATATTGCGTTTTTCCCAACGCGTGGTGCCCATCGGCCAGGTGCCGTCTGGCGGCAGCGCTGAAACGGGGAGGGCATCGCCCAGACCGGCGAGCATTGCCGCGGTGACGGTTTTCACGAAATCAGGTGCGGCATCAGAAACCACCGGTGGGCGATTAGCGCTATGTGGATCAACTGGCTGAAGCGCCACTTCGGCGACGGATTCACGCGCCAGGGCCAGCGCCTGCCAGTTACGTTCAACCAGATCCTGCCCTTTGCTGCTATAGCTTTTCGCAATCGCACCCTGCAATTCAGCCAGAGCGCTGTCGCCTGGTAAGATTTGCGTCAGATGGAAGAACGCCATCTGCATAACGGTGTTAATACGTGCAGCCAGACCGCACTCGCGGGCGATTTTGGCCGCATTAATCACGTAGAAACGCGCCTTCTTCTGATTCAGAACAGCCTGAACTTCCTGCGGCAGACGTGTCCAGACTTCATCCACACTGTACGGGGTATTAAGCAGGAATATACCGCCAGGTTTCAGGCGCTCAGCCATCTGATACTTATCGATAAATTGCAACTGGTGACAACCAACAAAATCGGCTTGCGACACCAGATACGCTGAGCGAATAGGTTGTTCACTAACGCGCAGGTGAGAAACCGTCAGACCGCCTGCTTTTTTCGAGTCATAGACGAAATAACCCTGCGCATACCACGGCGTAGAGTTACCGATAATCTTGATGTTGTTTTTGGTGGCCGACACGCTACCGTCACTGCCCAGCCCGTAAAACAGTGCCTCGAGCTTCGCGGTACCGGGCAGGGTGTTTTCCGGTAACGGTAGCGACAAGTTGGTGACATCATCATAGATACCGACCGTAAAGCGAGATTTCGGCTTCGCGCTACTCAGCTCATTAAAGACCGCCATGACGCAGTCCGGGCCAAACTCTTTGGAAGAAAGGCCATAACGCCCGCCAATCACGCGCGGTAGCGTTTCTCGTTCGCCGCAGTTAAAGGCTTCCGCCAGCGCGGTCATTACATCCAGATACAACGGTTCAGCTTGCGCGCCGGGCTCTTTGGTGCGATCCAGGACGGCGATGCTCCGTACCGTTTCCGGCAGAGCGCGCAGTAAATGTTTGGCAGAGAATGGGCGGAACAGACGCACTTTCAGAACGCCAACTTTCTCGCCGCGTGCCAGCAGCTCTTCGACGACTTCTTCACTGGTTCCAATCGCCGAGCCCATCAAAATAATGACGCGTTCTGCCTGCGGGTGACCGTAGTATTCAAATGGCTGGTACTGACGGCCCGTCGCAGCAGCGAAATCGTTCATCGCCTGTTCTACGTGATCGCAAACCGCGTTGTACCACGGGTTTGTTGCTTCGCGTGACTGGAAGTAGGTGTCCGGGTTCGCAGACGTACCGCGAATAACCGGATGCTCCGGGTTGAGCGCGCGCGCGCGGTGAGCATCAATTTCTGCCTGCGGCATCAGCCCGAGGATTGTGTCATCGGCCAGCGGCACTATTTTATTAATTTCATGCGATGTGCGAAAACCATCAAAGAAATGAATAAACGGGACCCGGCTTTTCAGGGTGGCCATTTGCGAAATTAGCGCAAAGTCCTGAGCTTCCTGAACGCTGCTGGCGCACAGCATTGCGCATCCCGTTTGGCGCACCGCCATCACGTCGGAATGATCGCCAAAGATGGATAATGCGTGAGTGGCAATCGTACGCGCCGCAACGTGCAGCACAAACGGAGTCAACTGACCGGCCAGTTTGTACAGCGTTGGGATCATCAGCAACAGGCCCTGCGATGAAGTAAACGACGTAGAGAGCGCACCGGTCTGCAACGCGCCGTGAACGGTCGCTATCGCACCGCCTTCCGACTGCATTTCTACGACACGAGGGGTATCCCCCCACACGTTTTTAAGCCCGTTCCCGGCCCAGGCATCCGCCTGTTCCGCCATCGTCGAACTGGGCGTAATCGGGTAGATGGCGATAACCTCGCTGGTACGAAATGCGACCGAAGCAACCGCACCATTACCGTCAATTGTGATCATACTGACACCCTTACATTGCGCAAAAAAAGGGACACGCGTAACAGCGGCGAATCCTGTAGTTATCCTTTTAGTTTAGCAAAAGCGCTAAAGACAGATTTTCGCTTTTGTGTCCCTCGAATAAACAGAATGAATGGTTTGATCAAAAGAGCAGCCAAAAAATTGCCAGAAAATGTAAACAGTGCGCATAAATGCGCATATTGCCTCTCGACGGCGGTGTTTCCGCTGCCTATTATTTATGGCTGTGTCGTTTGGTTAATATTCAGAGGGGAGTAAGATGCGCGCAGCGTTTTGGGTAGGGTGTGCCGCGTTATTATTATCGGCTTGTAGTAGTGAACCTGTTCAGCAGGCAACCGCCGCGCATGTCGCACCGGGGATGAAGGCCGCAATGTCCAGTTCTGGAGAAGCTAATTGCGCCATGATTGGGGGTTCGCTCTCCGTTGCCCGTCAGCTTGATGGTTCAGCTATCGGAATGTGTGCGTTACCCAACGGCAAACGCTGTAGTGAGCAGTCGCTTGCCGCCGGAAGCTGTGGCAACTATTAAGCCACCGCGTTTCCTACATTAAATCCGCGAGTTTATACGTCAGCGTTTGTTCTGCTGTCGCCAGTGTTAACTGGTCAGCAGTCAGATCGACCTGTGCGCCTTGCTTAAACATGTCGCTGACGATCCCGTCGAGCGCGTTAAGCTGTGGATCGGCGCACATCATGCGGGTCATCGCCATATCTTTAACCTTCAACTCGCCGTCGGACAGTTTGCCCTGACCGTGGAATTGATTACACATCTTTCCCGATACCGTCATGTTTTCGCCAAAACTCAATTCGGGTGGGTTATTAGCGACGGTGACGGCTTTACCATTCACGCTCTGCAAAACGAAGCGGTGATGCTGCAACTGTTCGCGATTGACGGAAACTTTTCCATTGCTCACGCAGCCAGCCATCAGCATGCTGAGCGCAATCAACGTGACAACTTTTTTCATTCAATTTCTCTACGTTTGTGACGGGAATACATTCAATATAATAATGATACTGAAGATTTTAGCATCGGTGATTATCTGAAAATGCCCCCCTGAATCCAGGGGAGCACAGGGATTAGAAGAGGGCGTTTGGACAGGTTTCGCCTTTGGAGATCTGTGCCAGATTTTGCAGCGTGGTCTCAGAAATGCTGGTCAATGCTTCGGCAGTCAGGAACGCCTGGTGACCGGTGAACAGCACGTTATGACAGGCCGACAGGCGGCGGAACACATCATCCTGAATCACGTCATTGGATTTATCTTCAAAGAACAGGTCGCGTTCGTTTTCATACACGTCCATACCCAGAGAACCAATTTTCTGGTTTTTCAGCGCATCGATAGCGGCTTGTGAATCGATCAATGCCCCGCGGCTGGTGTTAATAACCATCACGCCATTTTTCATTTGCTCAAAGGCTTCGTGATTGAGCAGGTGATAATTCTCCGGCGTTAACGGACAGTGCAGGGAGATGACATCGGACTCCGCGAACAGCGTTTTAAGATCGACATATTCAACGCCTAACTCTAGTGCGGCAGCGCTTGGGTAGGGATCAAACGCCAGCAGGCGCATCCCAAAACCTTTCAGGATCCGCAGTGCCGCAATCCCAATCTTACCGGTACCGATCACCCCAGCCGTTTTGCCATACATGGTAAAGCCGGTCAGCCCCTCAAGAGAGAAGTTGGCATCACGAGTACGCTGATAGGCGCGGTGAATACGGCGATTCAACGTCATCATCATGCCAATCGCATGTTCAGCGACGGCTTCGGGTGAATAGGCTGGCACACGGACGACCTGCAGGCCGAGCTCTTTTGCCGCGTCGAGATCGACGTTATTGAAGCCGGCGCAACGCAGCGCAATATATTTC
>NZ_JAHLRC010000185.1:0-5170 GCF_018919545.1 Citrobacter sp. S46_ASV_140 | reverse complement strand
ATATTATATTGTCGAGGGTTAAAAAAATTAGAAGTCGGGAATAGATATATGCAAAAGTCTAGCTTGTTGCGATTATGTGGTTTGTTATTTATTTTGGTTGTTGTTGGTTTGATATGCTATGTAGTACTTTATTACTACGGAGGGTATTTCGGGGTGACAACCCCAACAACCAGGGTCATAGTTATCACATCGATTTTATTAGCACTGTGTTATATTTTTAAAATATGGCAGGTGAATGCGTTGAAATCAGTGTTAGGAGCGTATGTACCATTATTAAAATATAAAGCCATTGCTTATTTTCTTTTACCATGGAAGTCTGCTTATGAGTCAAATGTAGAAAATAATACTGCAGCCACATTGGACAGCAATATATTCATTAACTTCTACTCTACACTTAAAGATAACTACGGTCGCCGCTGGCGCGCCAAAACGCGTATCCTGCTGGTGATGGGGGATGCCCCTCAGGTTGATCAACTGGTACCTGAACTCACCTCCCAGCGCTGGGTTGAAGGGGATGGCGTGGTGTTAATCTGGGGAGGCAAGCTCACTGCAACGCCAGATGTCTCGCTGTTTGATACGATACGCAAACTGCATCGGCGCCCGCTGGATGGGGTTGTATGGGTAATCCACACTTTTCAGCAACATGATGCCTTGCTTCAATCAGCCCCTGTTGTGCCCTTAACTTCACAGCAAATGGATGAGGCCGCCCGCCATCTTCTGGCTGTTTTTACCACGCTTCGCTGGCGAGTGCCGTTATACCTCTGGTCGCTGCATGGCGCTCAATTTGTACCGGATAACGTAACCTTACACTCTGCGACGTGTATGTTCCCTTCAAAATGCACCACGGCTTTATGTCGTTCGCAGTTGACCTCGTTGGCAATGCAGATGGCGGAGCAGGGCACGCAGCAGGTTACGCGAAATATCCGCGATAACTTTTTACTGAAAATGGCTAATTTGCTGATGCCTAAGGCAGAAGCCATCAGCGACTCGTTGACCACTTTTTTCAGCCCGCATCGGCCCCTGCCGCTGGCGGCGGTAATCTTGAGCCAGTATGCGGAAAGTACCCCATCGCGCGTTGCGCATGCCTGGACGCGTGATGAACGTTGGCGCGCGTTGCTTGATTCACTCCCTGCGTTACCTGCGGAGCTAAAGGCACAACGCACAGGCCGTTCAGGGATTCGAGTGCTGGCAGTCGGTACAGCCGGTTTGATGCTGCTATGGGGCGCGGGAATGGCGGTTTCTTTCCTGGCTAATCGCAATATGATCACCGAAAGCCTGGACCAGGCGAGACTGGCCGGCGGTCCGGATAAACCGCTCGCCGAGCGTCTTACGGCGTTATCCGCTCTTCAGCAAACGCCGGGCATGCTTCGCTGGCGTCAGCAGAATGGCGTGCCGTGGTATTACCGCTTTGGCTTGAGCCAAAATGATGCTCTGCTGGATGCCCTATGGCCGCGTTATACGCGTATTGCTATTCCACTACTGCGTGATGAAGCCGCACAACATCTCACTCAGGAATTGACGGCGTTAACGAGACTGGCACCGGAAAGCCCGCAGTTTGCAGCTCGGGCAAAGATCGCCTACAACCAGTTGAAAATGTATCTGATGCTCTCCCGGCCCGAACAGATGGAGGCGTCATTTTTTAGTCAGGCGCTGATGCAAGACTGGCCAGAGCGCGCAGGCATTTCGCGCGCATCATGGCAAGGCGTTGGGCCGGGGCTCTGGCAATTCTGGGGAGAAAACCTTCTGGCGCATCCTGAATGGAAAATAGCGGCCGATAAAAATCTTATTAGCCAGGTGCGAACACTGTTAATTCGTCAGATGGGGATCCGCAATGGCGAAGCCGCCCTGTATCAGAAAATCATTGAACAGGTGACTCCGCATTACACCGATCTTCGTCTGGAGGACATGACCGGCGATACTCGGGCAGACCTGGTATTTTATACCCGGAGTTCGGTTGCTGGCGTGTATACCCGCCAAGCCTGGGAAGAGGAGGTTTTGCCCGCCATAGAAAAAATCGTAAGCAACCGCCGGGAAGAGATGGATCAGGTGCTGGGGGATGAAACGCACTCTGCAAGCGACCCTCTCTCTCCACAGGCGTTAAAGGCGCGTCTTAGCGAGCGTTACTTTATGGATTTTGCCGACAACTGGCTGGATTTTCTCAACAGTATTCGCTGGAAGCGCACCCAAACGCTGAGTGATGCCATCGATCAACTCACATTGATTGCAGATATCCGTCAGTCTCCTCTGGTTGCGTTAATGAATACGCTCGCCGTTCAGGGACGTACAGGGTTAACCGGGGAAGCGTTGTCGGACTCACTGGTGAAGTCGGCAAAGGATCTGTTTAACACCAAAGAGAATCAGACCATTGACCAGCATCCACGGGAAGAAGGTCCTATGGCGAGTACCTTCTCGCCAATCCTGGCATTGATGGATGAGCAATCGGCTGGGCAGGATATCAGCCTTCTGAGTCTGCAAACCTACCTGACCCGGGTAACGCAGGTCAGGCTGAAACTCCAGCAGATTACTAACGCTGCCGATCCGCAGGGAATGAGTCAGGCCCTGGCGCAGACGGTATTTCAGGGCAAAACCGTTGATCTCACTACCACGCGTGACTATGGAAATCTGGTGGCTGCCAGTCTGGGGCAAGCATGGAGTGGATTTGGTCAAACAATGTTTGTTCAGCCGCTGGAGCAGTCATGGCAGCAGGTGTTGCAGCCAACCGCGGCGGGTCTGAATGCGCAATGGAAGGCGCTGATTGTGAATGACTGGAACAGCGCATTCGGTGGACGTTATCCGTTCCGTGATGTCGGCAGCGAGGCTTCCCTGCCGCTGCTGGCGCAATATCTGCGAAGCGATAATGGCCGAATTCAGCATTTTCTCGAAAGTCATTTAAGCGGTGTGCTGCATAAACAGGGAAGTCACTGGGTTGCCGACACGGTGAATGCTCAGGGACTGGTATTTAATCCTGCGTTCCTCGAGGCGATGGACCAGCTCAGTCAAATTGCGGATGTCGCTTTTATTCGTGGAGAAGCCGGGATTCGTTTTGAACTGCGTCCTGGAACGGCACGAGATGTGATGCAGACAGACCTCGTGCTGGATGGCCAGAAACTCACCTATGTTAATCAGATGCCAACGTGGAAAAACGTTGTCTGGCCTGCCGATACGCAAGCGTCAGGAGCAACCCTAAGCTGGGTGAGCACGAGTACGGGAACCCGAATCTACTCAGATAACCCCGGTACCTGGGGCTGGATAAGACTGCTTGAGAAAGCGGAGATAACTGATAATGCTGGCGTGAGCAGCGGTTTTAACCTGCGCTGGACTGCGCAAGATGGATTGCCGCTGAACTATACCCTGCGCACGGAAGCGGGTGAAGGTCCCCTTGCATTACTCAAACTCCGCGATTTTGAACTACCCGAAGCAATTTTTATTGTTAGCAGCAAGCTTTCCTCAGAGGAAGAAGAATGAGCGCTCTGAATCGTCTACTGGCCGCCAGTGCGGATTCGACAGATGAACAACAGCAACTGATGGAACAGGCACAAACGCAGACTGCGCTATGGCAAAACTGGTTATTGCCAATTTCAGCAGCCAACCCGGGTGGTGACGATCCTGGCTATGACGATGATTTTCAGCGCATGCGGGAAGAGGTGAATAAACTTTCTGGCGCACAAACGGATCTCATCATTGAGCTTGCGGAAAAACTCCTGATCAACACCTGTAAGGATGTCCGTGTTGTCACTTATTACACATGGGCGCGTTTGCACCAGGATGGTGAGTCCGGCCTGGCGGATGGTCTGATTTTGCTGGCTGGCCTGATGCAGCAATATGGCGATACTCTCCATCCCTTAAAAGCGAATAGTCATAAAGCCGCCCTCGAATGGTTAGCAGGCGGGCGGATGCTGGATAGTCTGGCGCGATTCCCGGAAGTTTCACGACCTGACGCGCAACGGATCGCCGGTGCGCTGATGTTGCTGGACCAGCAATTTAATCAGCGAGAGGAGAGCATTCGCCCTGGGCTTGGAGCGCTGTATAGCGCGCTGGAGAACCGTCTGGCCCAATCAGGTGGTGCTCAGGCATTGGTACCACAAAATATCAGCACCCAAACCGCTCGGTACAGCGCAGATACTCCCGTCCTCAAAAGTATTGCCTCGGGCCGGGAGTTGCTGGAGCAGGCACGGGTGTTGGCCAAATACCTGGCCGATCAGCCAGATGGCTGGCTGGCGGCGCATCATTTGATGAAAAGCGTGCGGCTCGATACGGTCAGCCAGCTTCCTCCGCCAGATGGCGCCGGACGTACACGTCTGGAACCGCCCAAGAGTGATTACCGTGCGCAGCTTAAACGTCTTTATTTGCAGCAAAGCTGGACTGAATTGATTGAGTTAACTGACAGCTTATTTGTTGAGGGAGTGAATCATTTTTGGCTTGATGTGCAGTGGTACCTTCATCAGGCATTAATGAGGGCTGGATCGCCATGGGATAAAAATGCCGGGATTATCATCAGCGATCTGAAAATGTTGCTGCATCGGATGCCGGGTCTGGAAACGCTGGCATTTAACGACGGAATGCCCTTTGCCGATGACGTCACGCGTGAGTGGATCGCCCGCGAGGTGCTGCAGGAAAGTGACTGGCAGACGGAAAAAGTCACTGCGGCTACCGCAGGGGCGGACGACGATATCCTGCTACTTGAAAGCGAGGCCTTGACGCTGGCGGATAGCGAAGGCGTTGAAACAGCGCTCGCCTGGCTTCAGGCTCGCCCCGGCGTGATTTCACGTCGACAACGCTGGTTACGCCAACTGTTGATGGCTCGCCTGACGGAACAATGTGGGCGCAACGATCTCGCGCTGCATTTGCTTGGCGAGTTGAATGCGACAGCACACTCTCTCACCCTCAAACAATGGGAGCCTGAACTGCTGTTTGAAGTAAAAGCGCGACGGCTGAAACTTCTGCGTTTAAAAGCCAATCGCAGTGAAAGTGACAAAGCGCGTCTGATGCCAGAGATGGACTTACTGTTGTCCGGACTGGTAGCCATTGATCCTGCCAGAGCTGCCGTCTTGTGTGGCTAAAACAAAATAAGCGAACTGTAAAATGGAAGACTTAACTCTGCGTTATTATGACGCGGAAATGCGTTATTTAAGGGAAGCGGCAAAAGAGTTTGCGCAGGCGCATCCGGATC
>NZ_JAHLRC010000184.1:0-5301 GCF_018919545.1 Citrobacter sp. S46_ASV_140 | reverse complement strand
ACCCTGGAAATTGATAAGGATATGAATGTCCTGCTGCAGCATATTGAAAACGGCGTGGCATTTGAGCGGTATTATCTTGGCGCACAGCCTATTTTCCATTGCCTTAAAAGTCTGAATGACCTGGTGCGTTTGTCAAAAGCACTGGAAGTGGATTTTCCTTTTGCCGCCTATGCCGCGATTGAGCATATTCCGGTTATCGAGGTCGAATTTGTCCATTTGGCCGGTCAGGCGAGCTATCCGGGGCAATTAACCCTGCTGGATACGCCGGGGCCGAATGAGGCCGGGCAACCGCATCTACAAAAGATGCTGAATGAACAGTTGGCGCGGGCTTCTGCGGTACTGGTGGTGATGGATTACACCCAACTGAAATCGATTTCCGATGAAGAAGTGCGCCACGCGATCATGGCGGTCGGCAAGTCAGTGCCGCTGTATGCGCTGGTGAATAAATTCGATCAGAAAGACCGCAACAGTGACGATGAAGAGCAGGTGCGGGCGTTAATTTCCGGCACGCTGATGCAAGGCGGGATTGCCCCGGAGCGAATCTATCCGGTTTCTTCGATGTGGGGGTATCTGGCGAACAGGGCGCGTCATGAGCTGATGACTTGCGGGCGGCTGCCGGATCACCAGGTGCAACGTTGGGTACAGGATTTTGCCGAAGCGGCGCTTGGCCGGCGCTGGTGCACCAACGATCTTGAGGATACGGAGCACATTCGCCATGCAGCCGATCTGTTGTGGGAGGATTCGCTGTTTGAGCAGCCGATCCAGAAAGTGATTCATGCCGCTTACGCCAATGCTTCGCTGTATGCGCTACGCTCAGCGTCGCATAAGTTATTGAACTATGCGCAAAGCGCGCACGAATATCTGGAGTTTCGCGCCCATGGGTTAACGGTTGCCTATGAAAAACTGCGGCTGAACATCACGCATATTGAAGAGGATATGCAGCAGTTAGAAGTGAGTCAGGGGCGGGTGAGTGATGAAGTCAGTCATGAGGTCGAGCTGGCGCTGGAGGCTGCCGCGGCCTATCTCAATG
The DNA here is from genome assembly GCF_018919545.1 of Citrobacter sp. S46_ASV_140. NCBI lineage: Bacteria > Pseudomonadati > Pseudomonadota > Gammaproteobacteria > Enterobacterales > Enterobacteriaceae > Citrobacter > Citrobacter sp. S46_ASV_140. The sequence goes on along the minus strand of NZ_JAHLRC010000184.1, from coordinate 4,271 downwards.
AGCAACAGACTGAGATTCTGTGTGGCATCAACACGTTCTTTATCAAAGAAAATGTCCTGATGATGTCACAACATGGCCAGGGGGCTGGCGTTTCCTCGGCAGAAATGGCCGGAGAAATGCTGGTGTTGCACGATGAAGGTCAGGCGAAAATCGTGCTGGATAAAATGCGCTCGTCCTGTGAAGTTGTCTTGCTGGCAGCGCAGGAAAGCATCAGCCGGGATTTAGCTCTGCGCTTTGAACAGCTTGAGTCGACGCTGTCCCGGGCGCTAAATGACGCCATGCGCCCCATTGAGCAGCGGGTGAAAGAGGAGCTGAACCACGCTGGTTTTCGTGCGCGGATCCGTTTTCCGGCGTTTCATGCGGCGATGTTTAACTTCAACACCCGCCAGTTGTTTAACGAGGCCATTGAGCAGGATATTCCGGCGGAAAATGCGCCGTCAACTGGCGGTGTGGTGCGTGATACCTTCTCTCGCTGGTTGAATCAGCCCAACTGGGGATGGAATGAGTACGTCGAAACAAAAACGCGTTATCTCATTGATATGGGCGCACTGCATAAGAACCTTGTGCACTATGTCACCCAGTTTTGCCAACAAATTCGTAAAGCTTTAGCTGCGCAGGTCGATATTTCCGTTACGGCAGGCATGACCACGTTTTTTGCTGATTTTTCACTGTGTTTGACGCAATTACAGGCGAGCCTGCGTGAGAGTCTGACCCTGCGCCAGCAAAATGAATCTGCGGTGAATGCCTTGAACGAACAACTGCAGCATCGCATTACGACTGCGGCATGGCTTTATGAAGATTCCCGCTTGCTGCGCGACGATATCAATACCCTTTTTGCAACCGAGCACACATGACTAACGTGTTACTGGAAGGCCCCGGGCGGACGCTGGAGTGTGTCTACCCGAAGTTTATGGTCGATCTGGTTCAGGGAGATGAAACCAAACGTTCCGGCGGTTTTCTGCAACAACAGCAGCGGCTGCGTGCGCGTCTGACGCAGGAGGTGCTATCCCAGACGCAACTGCGAGCATGGGTGTTGGCAGGCGTGTCCAGCGAGCATCTGGTGATGCGTCTAAAACTGGTGGAAAAACTGGCGGGCATGATCGATCCGGGCCATCTGGCGCTGGTACGGATCGCCGAAGGGTTGATGTTTTTACAACAAACCGAAGACCCGCGTGGACTCTCCACGCCCGGTCTTCTGCAGCAGATAAATTCACTCGCTGACTGGTTTACCCAGCGCGGCGCTTATAAAGAGAAGGCAGTAACGCAACGCGGCCTGACGGTGCAAGCGGGCGAACATAGCGAGCAAATTTTTACCCGCTGGCGGGCTGGCGCGTATGACGGCTGGTCGTTACCTGGACGCTGTTTTGTGGCGTTAGAGGAGCTGCGTTGGGGAGCCTTTGGTGACGCCTGCCGGTTAGCAAATGCCGATGTGGTGTCAATGCTAAAAGACAACCTGCGAACGATGGCTGCTCAGGCGCTGGCAGACAGCGTGAATGCGGCCCCCGCCACGCGTCATTACTATCATCATTGGCTCAGCACGCCGGTGGTTGGCGGCTCGGGTGAGCACAACGATATGTTGAGCTGGCTCGGGGACTGGTGCGATGCGCAGCGTCATCCGGTGAGCTGGTCGGTGACGCAGCGTTGGCAAAATGTGGCGTTGGGCATGCCGAGATTGTGTTCGGCGAAGCGGCTGGTTGATGCGATGGTTGAGGAGATTTTTGCACCGTCCCCGCTCATCAATTGAGCAGGAACGGTGAGTGGGATAAAGGCAGTTTAGTGGTGCAGTGAGTCTGCCGGGGTAGCCACCGTCTCATTGACGACCGGGTTTTTATTAAAACGTTTGGCATACAGCGCGGTGATAATCGGCACCAGAATCGCGGTGACTATCACGCTGGCGGCAACCAGCGCCGTAGCGGATGCGGCAACCGGTTCAAATGCCGGGTTAATCTGGGCGATAATCACCGGGTTTGCCACTGCAGCGCCGGCCGCAGAAGAGGCTGCTACGCCTGCCGTACCGTTCCCGCCACCAATAACGCGGTCAGCAATAATCAGCGGAATACCGGTGATGACGATAACCGCGACGCCCAGCAGGATGCCCAGCAGACCCGTATCAACGATGACGCTCAGGTTAATCGTGTTGCCCAGCGCGAAGCCGAAGAACGGGATCAGCACCGGCGTGGCTTTGCTGAAGAAGGAACGCAGATCGTGATCCAGGTTACCCAACGCAAAACCAATCAGGAACGGTAATACCGCGCCGACAAAATGGTGTGGTTCGAAGGAAGCCAGACCCGCGGAGCCGAGGATCACCATGGTCATTAACGGACCGGATTCCAGAGACATCAACACAAATGCGCCAGACTCTTCTTTGGTTCCGTACTGGTTCATCAGGCTGGCGTACAAACCGCCGTTGGTCATGTCCATCGCTGAAACAATTGCCAGTACCGAAAGACCGGCAAAGAACCCGGTTTGAATACCGGTATCAGGAATAAATGAAGCAGCAATCATTGCCACTACCCATGCCACGGCTATTTTAGTTAATACCAGTGTGCCGGATTTGCGTAATACCGTGCCGGTTGCTCGTAAATCAATAGATGCACCGATACAAAAAAACCACACTGCCAGAATCGGCACCGTTCCGCTGATCATTCCTTTGGTAAACGAACCGAAATACGCGCCGGTATCCGGAGCTAACGTATTTAACACTGCGCCTAATAACAGAGGAATCAACATCATTCCGCCAGGGATGCGTTCAATCGTGGCTTTAATTTTCATAAGCGTCCTCATCTCTTGTCGCAGGGAATACACGCGCAAGGAAATAAAAATTAATAAATTCAAGTAGTTACTGGTGTTTCTTAACAAAGAAAACAGCTATCTCTTTGTTTTATAAAATCTAACGCGGCATACGTTGAGCGTGTTGCTGCTCCCAGGGATATTGCGTCTGGAATTAGTTTGCATTCATGGGAACATTGATTCAATCAAAATAAAACGATGTTTTAGTTATCTTCATCACATATTCCGAGCAAAAGTTCCTGAGTGCTCTGATTATTAAAAAAGCTGTGATCTTTTTGTGAAGAGATTAGGTGGGTTTTTGCCTAGCAGAATAATAGTGACTGTTGTGATTGTTGGTGCAACAAAGCGATTTATTCTTGTATTTAATTGCCAGAAAATCGCAAGCATTACATGTTAAAAAGTTGACTAAGAATGACCTGATTTACGCATGTTGACGAAATGGAAATCTATATGTGAAGTTGATCACAAATTTAAACACTGTTAGGGTAAAGAGGTCATTAACCGCCCAATCAGGCGTCAACAGGTTCGGTTGTACTGCTCGTTTCTCGTCAGTGTAAGTAAACCTGCTACGCTTGTTACAGGGAATGCGTCTGTGCATTCCCCGCTCGGTGATGACCTTGACGCAGGGGCGTTGAGGGACTCGATCTGTAGCGTGACAGGGCTAAGTCTATGAGGACGAGTATGCTAAAAAGGAAAAAAATAAAACCAATTACGCTGCGCGACGTTACCATCATTGATGACGGTAAACTGCGAAAAGCCATTACTGCGGCGTCGTTAGGTAATGCGATGGAGTGGTTTGATTTTGGTGTTTATGGGTTTGTTGCTTACGCATTAGGTAAAGTGTTCTTCCCGGGGGCTGACCCCAGCGTACAGATGGTTGCTGCACTTGCCACCTTCTCTGTTCCCTTTCTGATTCGACCGCTTGGCGGATTGTTCTTCGGTATGCTTGGCGATAAATACGGTCGTCAGAAGATCCTCGCTATCACCATTGTGATTATGTCGATAAGTACCTTCTGTATCGGTCTCATTCCCTCGTATGCCTCGATTGGTATCTGGGCGCCGATTCTGCTGTTGCTGTGTAAAATGGCGCAGGGGTTCTCGGTCGGCGGAGAGTATACCGGGGCGTCGATTTTTGTCGCAGAGTACTCGCCAGACCGTAAGCGCGGATTTATGGGCAGCTGGCTGGACTTCGGCTCGATTGCCGGGTTTGTGCTGGGTGCGGGCGTGGTAGTCCTGATCTCAACTATCGTCGGCGAAGAAAACTTCCTTGAGTGGGGCTGGCGTATTCCGTTCTTCCTGGCGCTACCGTTAGGGCTTATTGGCCTGTACCTGCGTCATGCACTGGAAGAGACTCCGGCGTTCCAGCAGCACGTGGATAAACTGGAGCAGGGCGATCGTCAGGGACTGCAGGACGGTCCGAAGGTGTCGTTTAAAGAGATTGCGACCAGGCACTGGCGCAGCCTGCTGGCATGTATTGGTCT
>NZ_JAHLRC010000183.1:0-5326 GCF_018919545.1 Citrobacter sp. S46_ASV_140 | reverse complement strand
GCATATTGTAACCCTAAATACCCCATCCAGAGAAGATTGGTTATCGCAACTTGCCGATGTTGTGACCGATCCTGATGAACTTCTGCATCTTTTGAATATAGACGCAGATGAAAAACTGTTGGCCGGACGCGACGCGAGACGACTTTTCGCCCTGCGCGTACCACGCGCCTTTATTGCTCGTATGGAAAAAGGCAATCCGGACGATCCGCTTTTGCGTCAGGTACTTACTTCCCAGGAAGAGTTTGTTGCTGCACCTGGCTACTCGACCGATCCGCTGGAAGAACAGCACAGCGTGGTCCCCGGTTTGCTGCATAAATATCGCAATCGGGCGCTGTTGTTGGTTAAAGGCGGTTGCGCGGTAAATTGTCGCTATTGCTTCCGCCGACACTTCCCGTATGCCGAAAACCAGGGCAATAAGCGCAACTGGCAGGTCGCCCTGGACTACATTAGCGCGCATCCTGAGCTGGATGAGATTATCTTCTCCGGTGGTGATCCGCTAATGGCCAAGGACCATGAACTGGACTGGTTACTCACGCAACTGGAAGCCATCCCGCACATTAAGCGTCTGCGCATTCACAGCCGTTTGCCGATTGTGATCCCCGCGCGCATTACTGAAGGACTGGCCCAGCGCTTTGCGCGTTCCTCCCTGCAGGTTCTGCTGGTCAACCACATTAACCACGCCAATGAGGTCGATGAGGCGTTTCACCAGGCGATGGTCAGACTGCGTACCGCTGGCGTCACGCTACTCAACCAAAGCGTTTTGCTGCGTGGCGTGAACGATAACGCACAAACGCTGGCGAACCTGAGCAACGCCCTGTTTGATGCGGGGGTGATGCCCTATTACCTGCACGTACTGGACAAAGTGCAAGGTGCCGCCCACTTTATGGTCAGCGACGATGAGGCTCGTCACATTATGCGTGAACTGCTGACGTTGGTTTCCGGCTATATGGTCCCCAAACTGGCGCGTGAAATTGGCGGAGAGCCAAGTAAAACGCCGTTGGATCTGCAACTACGCCAACAATAACCATTATTGAGTGTCCGATTTCGGACACTCACCACGATTACTTATTATTTAAATCCTCACAAGTGGAGCCACGCTTTTAATCTGTGCTATTTTAATTAGCGCTATAAAGTCATTAATTCATAATTTGTATTAGTAGAACCAAATTCAGAATATTAATAAATATATGGTTAGGGAGAACCTTTTATGGCTATAAGTATTAAGGGCATCAATACCGGTGTTATTCATAAAAAGAATGAATTTATTGCTTTAGCATTAAAGATAAAAGAACCAAAGAATAAAACGTCGTTATTTTTTCTTTCTCCGCTTGGGCTAAGAGATCTGCTGATCGCCCTGGAAAGCAGGCTATCCGTCAAACATCAGCTTAGCGAAAAAGAGCATGCGCAATATGAGAAGGAATGCGATAAAGTCAGCCAAAAGATGCACGAAAATATTCCTTTGATTCAGGAAGATGAGCTAAAAAATGCCGACATTAATCGTCGCATAAATTCGCTGATGTTAGTGGATGACAAAGGCGAAAACTTAACATTTTCTCTGACACTGCATGATGGACAAACGCGTGAATTACTGATTAATGAACGACAGATTCGGGTGCTGATCCATGCTGTTATTCATGCAATAAATAATGCTGGCATGCGGGAATTAGCGCTACGAATTACATCGCTGCTGGATTTCCTGCCGCTGTACGATGTTGATTGCCAAGAAAACGACAATCTGGAATACGACTCTTATACGCACCCAGAATGGAAACAAAGCCTGTTTCATCATTATCTGGCGATTATTTACCGCTATACGGATGATCAAGGAAAAGCCCAGTTCTGTGGTTCGGTAGTAAAAACTCGCGCCCCTTCCGGCAGCAAAGAGGCCGAAGCCATTACTCGCCGTCTTCTCGATTTCAGCCCACGACTGAAAAAGCTTGCTGGTGTACCGTGCCAGGTGTTTATCAGAACGTTAACGGGTGATAAGGCGCAAAAGCTCAATCAGGATCAGTGCCTGCGCGCGCTGCATCATTTACGCGCTCAGTCTGGGCATAACGCTCAAAATGCCTGATGTTTCTGCGCTTATCAGGCCGACGAATTTGTATCGTAGGCCTGATAAGACATTTAGCGTCGCCATCAGGCATCAACAGCATTTATCAATTTGGGCACTTATAAACCTGCCCGGTCATTTCACTGGCAGTAGGAACAAAGCTGGACAGCATTCCCTGTGATGGGCTGCTGACGCCATAAATCACGTTACCACCCATTGCCGCAGCCTGGTTACGCAGATCGTTTGCTGCGCCACGCATAGAGCCACCCTCTTCGCCGTGCTGGCCAGAAAGCCAGTTGCTTTGCGTACCGGTTGCAGTGCCAATCAGTTGACACTCTGCGCCAGGCTTCTCTTCGACGAAGCGTACGCTTTGCCCGGCTGAACTCAGTTCGTTGCTGGAGCTACAACCCGCCATCAGTAGCGCGGCACCAACGATCCCTGCTAAATATTTCACGTGCATGTCATTCCCCATAATCAATGAGCTGGACGTTATGTCCGTAGCTGAATCATATACTAAAAAGATGACCAAAAGAAAAACCCCCGGACATTTCTGCCCGAGGGTTTCTCATTTTTCGCGAGATACGTATTTAATCAAATAATTCAAGTTGCAGGCAGGCGGCAAGTTCATGAATCCCCTGGTACTTACATGAGTAAGTGACTGGGGTAAACGAACGCAGCCAATAAACCTGCGGCTTGAAGTATGAAGATTAAATTACATCATGCCGCCCATACCACCAGCAGCACCTAAGTCAGGCGCATCGCCTTTCGGCAGGTCAGTAACCATGCACTCGGTGGTGATCATCAGACCCGCAACAGAAGCCGCGTACTGCAGAGCTGAACGCGTTACTTTGGTTGGATCCAGAATACCCATGTCGATCATGTTACCGTATTCTTCAGTTGCAGCGTTGTAACCGTAGTTACCGTCACCCGCTTTCACGGTGTTAGCCACTACAGACGGCTCTTCGCCGCAGTTCAGTACGATTTGACGCAGCGGAGATTCCATTGCGCGCAGCGCAACTTTGATACCTACGTTCTGGTCTTCGTTCTGACCTTTCAGACCGGCAATTTTAGACGCTACGCGAATCAGCGCAACACCACCACCAGCAACCACGCCTTCTTCTACCGCAGCACGGGTCGCGTGCAGGGCATCTTCAACGCGGGCTTTCTTCTCTTTCATTTCAACTTCAGTCGCAGCACCAACTTTGATAACCGCAACGCCGCCTGCCAGTTTCGCTACGCGCTCCTGCAGTTTTTCACGGTCGTAGTCGGAAGTTGCTTCTTCGATCTGCTGACGAATCTGAGTCACGCGACCCTGGATTGCAGCTTCGTCACCCACGCCATCAATGATGGTGGTGGTGTCTTTGTTGATAACAACGCGTTTCGCCTGACCCAGATCTTCCAGAGTTGCTTTTTCCAGCTCCATACCGATCTCTTCAGAGATAACGGTACCACCGGTCAGAGTAGCGATATCCTGCAGCATTGCTTTACGACGGTCGCCGAAGCCAGGCGCTTTAACCGCCGCGACTTTCACGATACCGCGCATGGTGTTAACAACCAGAGTTGCCAGCGCTTCGCCTTCAACATCTTCAGCGATGATCAGCAGTGGTTTACCGGCTTTTGCTACTGCTTCCAGCACCGGCAGCATTTCGCGGATGTTGGAGATTTTCTTGTCAGCCAGCAGGATGAACGGGCTTTCCAGTTCTACTGCGCCAGTTTCCGGCTTGTTGATGAAGTAAGGAGACAGGTAACCACGGTCGAACTGCATACCTTCAACCACGTCCAGTTCGTCCTGCAGACCGGTACCGTCTTCAACGGTGATCACGCCTTCTTTACCGACTTTGTCCATCGCTTCAGCGATCAGTTTACCTACGGTTTCGTCGGAGTTAGCGGAGATAGTACCAACCTGAGCAATCGCTTTAGAGTCAGAGCACGGTACGGACAGTGCTTTCAGTTCTTCAACGGCAGCAGCGACAGCTTTGTCGATACCACGTTTCAGATCCATCGGGTTCATGCCCGCAGCAACGGCTTTCAGACCTTCAGTGATGATGGACTGCGCCAGTACGGTTGCGGTGGTGGTACCGTCGCCTGCAGCGTCGTTCGCTTTAGAGGCAACTTCTTTCACCATCTGCGCCCCCATGTTTTCGAACTTGTCTTCCAGTTCGATTTCACGGGCTACGGAAACACCATCTTTAGTGATGGTCGGTGCACCGAAAGATTTATCCAGAACTACGTTACGGCCTTTTGGACCGAGGGTAACTTTCACTGCATCTGCCAGTACGTTTACGCCGCGCAGCATTTTCACACGAGCGTCGTTACCGAATTTTACGTCTTTAGCTGCCATTTTCTCTTTCCCTTAAATTCGTATGTTCAGTGTCGTTCGCGGATTAGGCTTCAACAATTGCCAGGATGTCACTTTCAGACATGATCAACACTTCTTCATTGTCGATCTTCTCAGATTTAACACCGTAGCCATCGTTGAAAATAACGATATCGCCGACTTTAACGTCCAGCGGCTGTACGGTACCGTTGTCCAGGATGCGGCCCTTACCGACAGCGATGATTTCGCCACGAGTTGACTTACCTGCTGCAGAACCGGTCAGTACGATGCCGCCAGCAGATTTAGATTCAACTTCTTTACGTTTGACGATCACACGATCATGTAACGGACGAATACTCATTGATAGCTCTCCTTTGAGAAAGTCTTTATCAGTTATGGGTGACGCCGGCCCGTGAACGGTTTCCCGGCTAGTGACCAGAGAAATGGGGATGGGGCTTTGTACCTTCAAGGGGGCAAGCGAAAAAAAATTTATATCAGCAGAAAATTCCGTCAAAACGCCGACGCGCATCACATTTTATAACGATTTCAGTCACGTCGTCATAAGCAAATACGATTGTGATACCATCAAAAATCTGCGCTGTAGCCCGGTCAATGGGCATAACCGGATAACAACTTATGAGCGGACTGAAACAAGAGCTGGGACTGGCTCAGGGCATTGGCCTGTTGTCGACATCATTGCTAGGTACAGGCGTTTTCGCCGTCCCTGCGCTAGCCGCGCTGGTGGCTGGCAACAACAGCCTGTGGGCCTGGCCGGTGCTGATTGTTTTAGTCTTTCCCGTGGCGATTGTCTTTGCCGTACTGGGCCGTCATTTTCCCAGCGCGGGTGGCGTGGCGCATTTTGTTGGTATGGCCTTTGGCTCACGCCTGGAGCGCGTCACCGGATGGCTATTTTTGTCGGTGATTCCCGTCGGCTTGCCCGCGGCATTACATATTGCCGC
>NZ_JAHLRC010000182.1:0-5330 GCF_018919545.1 Citrobacter sp. S46_ASV_140 | reverse complement strand
GTTCACGATAACGCTGATTACCGTTGTTTTGCTGGCGTCCTTTTTCCCGGCCGAAGGTGGTTTTGTGCCTTTCTTTGAAGGCTTAACCACCGCCGCCATTGCCCTGCTGTTTTTTATGCACGGGGCGAAACTCTCGCGTGAAGCCATTATTGCCGGTGGTAGCCACTGGCGTTTGCATCTGTGGGTGATGTGCAGCACGTTTGTTGTCTTCCCGGTTCTGGGCGTTCTGTTCGCCTGGTGGGCGCCGGTCAACGTAGACCCGATGCTGTACACCGGTTTCCTGTACCTGTGTATTTTGCCTGCCACTGTGCAGTCAGCCATCGCTTTTACGTCGCTGGCGGGCGGTAACGTTGCCGCCGCCGTTTGTTCTGCTTCGGCCTCCAGCCTGCTGGGTATTTTTCTCTCGCCGCTGCTGGTAGGGCTGGTGATGAATATGCACGGCGCAGAAGGCAGCCTGGAGCAGGTGGGAAAAATCATGTTGCAGCTGCTGCTGCCGTTCGTGCTGGGTCACCTTTCACGTCCGTGGATTGGAAACTGGGTTTCTCGACATAAAAAATGGATCGCGAAAACGGATCAATCCTCTATTTTGCTGGTGGTGTACTCCGCCTTCAGTGAAGCCGTCGTTAACGGGATCTGGCACAAAGTGGGGGTGGGTTCACTGCTGTTTATCGTGGTGGTCAGCATCATACTGCTGGCAATCGTGATTGGCATAAATGTCTTTGTTGCGCGCAAATGCGGCTTTAACAAAGCTGATGAAATCACCATTGTGTTCTGCGGTTCGAAAAAGAGCCTGGCGAACGGGATCCCAATGGCAAATATTTTGTTCCCAACTTCGGTGATTGGGATGATGGTGCTACCGTTGATGATCTTCCATCAAATACAGCTAATGGTGTGCGCCGTGCTGGCGCGTCGCTACAAGCAACAGACGGACGCATTGCAGGCGCAACAGAAAAGCCGCGCCGCGAAGGCTTAAAGAGGACGTTTCAGGGGCTGCACCAGTTGCGTCAGCCCCTCAGTTTTAATCAGCAGCGTGGTTTGCATCAGCTCGCCAAGCTTGCCCGGCGGGAATTCATCCTTACGGGCAAACCACAGCAGATACTCTTCCGGGACATCAATCAACCGACGCCCTTTATATTTGCCAAAGGGCATCACAGTATTGGCGATGTCAACCAGCTGCTCTTTTTCCATCTCAGGCACCCAGTAAGCGGATCATTTCAGCTTCATCGATCACGGCAATACCCAGTTCCTGAGCTTTTGCCAGTTTCGAACCCGCCGCTTCACCGGCAATCACCAGATCGGTTTTCTTCGACACGCTACCGGCCACTTTTGCACCTAACTCGGTCAGTCTCGCTTTGGCGTCATCGCGCGACATCAGGCTCAGGCTCCCGGTCAGCACTACCGTTTTACCTGCGAAGGGGCTGTCGATTTCTTCAGCGTTAATGACCACCGGCGCTGGCCAGTGGATCCCCTGCGCCAGCAGTTGAACAATTACCTCGCGGTTGCTCTCTTCGGCAAAGAAATTAAACACGTGCGTCGCCACCACAATGCCGACATCCGGCACTTTTTGCAGCTCTTCAATAGAAGCGGCTTCCAGCGCGTCGAGCGTGCCAAAATACGCCGCCAGACCAGCAGCCGTGGCTTCGCCGACTTCACGAATGCCTAGCGCATAGAGGAAACGGGCAAACGTGGTTTCTTTCGCTTTTTCCAGCGCATTGACCACGTTTTGCGCCGACTTCGGCCCCATACGATCAAGCCCCGTCAGTTTACCGGCGGTCAGCGTGAAGAGATCCGCTGGCGTATGGACATACTCTTTCTCGACCAGTTGATCGATAATTTTGTCGCCCATGCCGTCAACATCGAGCGCGCGGCGGGAAACAAAGTGTTTCAGCGATTCCTTACGCTGTGCTCCACAGATTAAACCGCCGGTGCAGCGAGTGACCGCTTCGCCTTCCACACGTTCAACGTCAGAATTACAAACCGGACAATGCGCTGGAAACACAATTTCGCGGGTATCTTCCGGGCGTTCAGAAAGCACGACGTTCACCACCTGCGGGATGACATCGCCCGCACGGCGAATGACGACTTTATCGCCAATACGCAACCCCAGACGCTCGATTTCATCAGCGTTATGCAGCGTTGCGTTACTGACCAGCACCCCGGCAACCTGGACCGGCTCAAGGCGGGCGACGGGCGTAATCGCCCCGGTACGTCCAACCTGAAACTCAACATCGCGTACGAAAGTCATCTGCTCCTGCGCCGGGAACTTAAAGGCCACAGCCCAGCGCGGCGCGCGGGCAACAAAGCCCAGTTGCTCCTGCAACGCCATAGAGTTGACTTTGATCACCACGCCATCGATATCAAATCCCAGCGTTGGTCGGTCTTCTTCAACCTTGTGATAGTAAGCAAGTACTTCCTCCGGGGAGTCGCAAAGCGCCACTCTATCGCTTACCGGCAGGCCCCACTCTTTAAATTGCAGCAGTCGGCCCAGATGGGTATCTGGCAGCACGCCGCCTTCCAACACACCAACGCCATAGCAGAAGAAAGTAAGCGGTCGCTTCGCTGTGATACGTGGATCGAGCTGGCGTAATGAACCGGCCGCCGCGTTACGCGGGTTAGCAAACACTTTGTTGCCAGTGCGGCGGGCCTCTTCGTTAATTTTTTCAAATCCGGCCTGCGGCAGGAACACTTCACCGCGCACTTCCAGACGTGAAGGGATGTTTTCGCCACGCAGTTTTAACGGGATCGCGCGAATGGTGCGCACGTTAGAGGTAATATCCTCACCCGTGGTGCCATCACCACGCGTTGCAGCGCTGACCAGCACACCGTTTTCATACAGGATACTCACCGCCAGGCCGTCCAGTTTCAGTTCACAGCACCAGGTCAGTTTATCGGTACTCTTTAGCCTGTCCTGCACGCGCTTGTTGAAGGCGAGAAAACTCTCTTCATCAAACACGTTATCCAGCGACAGCATCGGCACTTCATGGCGAATCTGGCTGAACGCGGTTAACGGCGCTGCGCCAACGCGTTGGGTTGGCGAGTCGGGGGTAACAAGGTCCGGATGCTGCGCTTCCAGCTCGCGCAGTTCGCGCATCAGGCGATCGTATTCCGCATCAGGAATTTCCGGCGCGTCCATCACATGGTAGAGATACTCATGATGGCGAAGCGTGGTTCGCAGTTCTGTCAGTTGTTGTTCGATTGATTCCATATCGCACCATCAATGATAAAAAACCCCCGACAGGCGGGGGTTTAGAAAGGAAATGTCACGCCAGAGGAAAATCAGGCGAGAGATTCTTTAACTTCGCGGATGCGGTCCTGATACTCGCGCAGTTTCTGCGGCGTCATCATGCGACGTTGATCGTCGAGCACCACACCCCCCACTTCATCGGCAATGTGCTGTGCGGACTGCAGCATCAGCTTAAAGTTTTGCAGCTCGTCCCCGTAGGACGGAACCTGCATAAAAATAGTCACGCCAGGGGTGCTGAAGTCGCCGGTCATTTCTGGGTCAAACGTTCCCGGATTAACCATATTAGCGAGGCTGAACAGCGACGGACCGCTGCCATCCGGGCTCAAATGACGATGGAAAATATTCATATCGCCAAATTTGAAACCGGCCTGCTGAATGCTGTTGAGCAGCACTTCCCCGTTGAGCTCGCTACCATGATGAGCCGCAACGTTCATAATGATGACCGCTTCTTTACGCTGCGGTTTTTCAGCAACAGGCGCTTCTTCTACTACCGGCTCGGGCTGCGGTTGATGTTCAACGACAGGCTCTGCTGGCTGGAAGGTCTGCGGCGCAGGTTGCGGTGCTTGCTGAGCAGGTTGCTGAACCTGCGGGGCAACAGGTTGCTGCACAGGTGGCTGCTGAACAGGCTGATGTTGCACCGGCTGCTGCGGCTGCTGAACATGCGGCGGCGGTACCGGCGCTTGTGCAGGCTGCTGCGCAGGCTGACGCGGCTGAGCAGACGCATAAGGCGGCTGGTACTGGTGTTGCGGCGACTGAGGAGGAACACCATGTTCCTGCGCATTACCGGGAGCATGATTCACACGATGAACGCGAACTTCGCCCACGCCTTCGTCTTCCTCGACGTTGTCGTCGAACGAATCCTCGTCTTCACGTTTAGACTTCATGCGTTTCAGTGGGCGATCGCGGAATATAGAAGACCGCTCTTTACGGCTAGTCCAAAAACCATGTACCAGTAAAGCGATTATGGCGATCGCGCCAACAATGATTAATATCAGACGCAAATCCTGCATCATTATATTCTCTGTTGTTCTAACACCTTGCCACCACGGCAAACATTTACTCACTAAGAGTATTTGTCGATTACGCCAAGTGCAAGTGTACTCTTGGCTTTCACGGCATAAAGATGAACAAAATTGTGCTTTTTGCTGTTTTTTCGAACATTTCCGAACAGCTTAACGCTCAACAACCCGGTAAGATACGCACAGTTTACCAGAGCTTATATAACAAGGAGTACGTCCTGACCATGGTTTCATCATCTGCAGTTGTACCTCGCAGCGGCCTTTATTACTTTTCTCAGGGATGGAAGCTCATCACCCAACCGGGCATTCGTCGTTTTGTTATTCTGCCTTTGCTGGTGAATATCCTGCTGATGGGCGGCGCATTCTGGTGGTTATTTACGCAGCTCGGTAACTGGGTTCCCGCGCTGATGAGTCACGTCCCTGACTGGCTTCAGTGGCTCAGCTATTTACTGTGGCCGATTGTGACTATTTCCGTGCTGTTGGTGTTCGGCTACCTGTTCTCCACTATCGCCAACTGGATTGCCGCACCGTTTAACGGTCTGCTGGCTGAACAACTGGAAGCGCGCTTAACGGGCGCAACACCGCCCGACACCGGTATTCTCGGCATTATGAAAGACGTTCCGCGCATTATGAAACGCGAATGGCAAAAGCTGGCGTGGTATCTCCCGCGCGCCTTCGTGTTGCTGATCCTCTATTTTATTCCAGGCATTGGGCAGACCGTCGCCCCGGTCCTGTGGTTCCTGTTCAGCGCGTGGATGCTGGCCATTCAGTACTGCGATTATCCTTTTGATAACCATAAGGTGCCTTTTAAGGAGATGCGCGTCGCGCTGCGCACGCGCAAAGTGACCAATATGCAGTTTGGCGCGTTGACCAGCCTGTTCACCATGATTCCGGTGCTCAATCTGTTCATCATGCCGGTAGCAGTTTGTGGTGCCACGGCGATGTGGGTAGACTGCTATCGTGCTAAACACGCGTTATGGAAGTAATGCAAAAATGTGTAAAAGCGGGCTGGCTTATACCCGCTCTTATTCCATACTGCTACGCATTATTTCTCATCAGCATATAGA
>NZ_JAHLRC010000181.1:0-5392 GCF_018919545.1 Citrobacter sp. S46_ASV_140 | reverse complement strand
GTGCAGGTGTTGGGGGCAAAAGACGACGGTAGCGATAAACGCCTCGGTGACGGACAAACCGCTCGCCCGGTGTGGGAAACCGCCAAAGATGCACTACAGTTCGGCCAGGACGGGCACGGCAGCGGCTTCTTCTTTACCGAAAAGCCGGATGCCAACGTGTGGGTCGACGGCGAAGTCTCCAGCTACTACCGCGACACCTACGCGGAAGCTGAACAGCGTCTGGGTAAGGTTCGTGCCCTGCGTCTGGCCGGTCACAACAACATTTTTCCAACGCTTTCCTGGCTCAATGGTACCGCTACGTTGCGCGTCTGGCATCCGCGCGGTCCTGATCAGGTTGAAGTGTGGGCGTTCTGTATTACCGATAAAGCCGCCTCTGATGAAGTGAAATCCGCATTTGAAAACAGCGCTACGCGCGCTTTTGGCCCCGCCGGATTCCTTGAGCAGGACGACTCAGAAAACTGGTGTGAAATTCAAAAACTGCTGAAGGGGCATCGGGCGCGTAATAGCAAACTGTGCCTGGAAATGGGGTTAGGTCAGGAGAAACGTCGTGAAGACGGCATTCCGGGGATCACCAACTACATCTTCTCAGAAACCGCCGCCCGCGGCATGTATCAGCGCTGGGCTGATTTACTCAGCAGCGAAAGCTGGCAGGAAGTGCAGGAAAAAACCGCCGCTTACCAGCAGGAGGTGATGAAATGAGTGCTTTAGTTTCCCTGGAACTGCATCACCGCATTACGCAGTTTCTCTACCATGAAGCCAGCCTGCTGGATGACTGGCAGTTTCGCGACTGGCTGGCACAGCTGGATGACGACATTCGCTATACCATGCGCACAACGGTCAATGCCCAGACGCGCGACCGTCGCAAAGGCGTGCAGCCGCCAACCACCTGGATTTTTAACGACAATAAAGATCAGCTTGAACGCCGTATTGCGCGACTGGAAACCGGAATGGCCTGGGCAGAGGAGCCGCCGTCGCGTACCCGACACCTGATCAGCAACTGCCAGGTCAGTGAAACCAAAGTGCCGGATGTATTCGCCGTGCGCCTTAACTATCTGCTGTATCGCGCGCAAAAGGAGCGCGATGAAACCTTTTACGTCGGCATGCGCATGGACAAAGTGCGCCGTTTACCGGGCGATGAGTGGCGCTTACTGGAGCGTGAGATCGTGCTGGATCAAGCGGTGATCACCTCCCATAACTTGAGTGTATTGTTCTGATGAGTCGTATTTATGCCTGCCCCGTAGGGGATTTGCCGGAGGGTGAAGCGCTCCGGCTCGACACCTCGCCTGTCATCGCGCTGTTCAACGTTGGCGGCGAGTTTTATGCCATTAACGATCGCTGTAGCCACGGTAATGCCTCGATGTCGGAAGGTTATCTGGAAGACGATGCGACGGTGGAATGCCCGCTGCATGCCGCCAGTTTCTGCCTGAAAACCGGTAAGGCGTTGTGTTTACCTGCCACCGATCCGCTGACCACCTACGCGGTGTACGTGGAAGGTAGCGATGTGTTCGTTGATATTCCAGAGGACGCGAGATGAGCGATTTACGCGATAACGTGGTCTTTATCACCGGCGGCGGCTCCGGTCTTGGCCTGGCGCTGGTCGAGCGTTTCATTGAGGAAGGCGCGCGGGTCGCCACGCTGGAACTTTCGCCAGCCAAAGTCGCCAGCCTGCGCCAACGTTTTGGCGAACATGTGCTGGCAGTAGAAGGCAACGTCACCTGCTACGCCGACTATCAGCGCGCGGTGGATCAAATTCTGGCGCGCTACGGCACGCTGGACTGTTTGATCGGCAACGCCGGGATATGGGATCACAACGCCTCGCTGGTCAATACGCCAGCAGACGCGCTGGAGAGCGGCTTTCATGAGCTGTTTAACGTCAACGTGCTGGGCTATCTGCTGGGCGCAAAAGCCTGCGCCCCTGCGCTTATCGCCAGCGAAGGCAACATCATCTTTACCCTTTCCAACGCGGCGTGGTATCCCGGCGGCGGCGGTCCGTTGTATACCGCCTCTAAACATGCCGCCACCGGGTTGATTCGCCAGTTAGCCTACGAGCTGGCGCCAAAGGTGCGCGTCAACGGCGTCGGTCCGTGCGGCATGGCGACCGATCTGCGCGGCCCACAGGCGCTGGGCCAGGGCGATACGTCGATTATGCAGTCGCTGACGCCGGAAAAAATCGCCGCCATTTTGCCGTTGCAGTTTTTTCCTGAGCCAGCGGATTTTACCGGCCCGTATGTGATGCTGGCGTCAAAGCGCAACAATCGCACATTGAGTGGCGTGATGATCAATGCCGATGCCGGTTTGGGCATTCGCGGTATTCGTCACGTTGCCGCCGGACTGGATCTCTGAGGAGGCGTTATGAGCCATAAAATTATCGCTATCGTCGGCGGTGGTCAGGCTGCGGCAATGGCCGCCGTCGCACTGCGTCAGCAAGGATTTAACGGCGAATTGCATCTGTTTTCCGATGAGCCGTATCTGCCCTATGAACGCCCTCCGCTCTCCAAAGCGATGCTGCTGGACGAAAATCCACAGCGACAGCCGATCCTGAATGCTGACTGGTGGCTGGAGAACAACGTACAGCTGCATCTTGGCGTCACGCTGCGTCAGATTGACCGCACCTCGCGCACGCTGATGCTCGCCGATGGTCAGTCCTACCGCTGGTCGCAGTTGCTGTTGGCGACCGGGGCCGCCGCCAGACCGCTGCCGCTACTGGATAAACTGGGCGAACGTTGCTTTACCCTGCGTCACGCCACAGATGCCGAGCGTCTGCGCGGTGCCTTGCTGCCGGGCAAGGCGATTGTGATTGTCGGTGCGGGCACCATTGGCCTGGAATTAGCGGCCAGCGCGATCCAACGCGGCTGTCGGGTGACGTTAGTGGAGCTGGCCTCAACGGTAATGGGTCGCAACGCCCCAGCTCCGGTGCGCGACTATCTGCTAAACCGCCACCGACAGGCAGGGGTGCGGGTGCTGCTCAACAGCGCCATTGAGCACGCTGAAGCGGGAGAGTTTCTCTCGCTTACCCTGCAAAACGGCGAGATGCTACAGGCCGATGCGCTGGTTTATGGCATCGGTATCGTGGCGAATGATGCGCTGGCTCGCGAAGCGGGGCTGGAGACGGCTAACGGTATTATCGTTGACTCCGCCTGCATCACCTCCGATCCCGCGATTTTTGCCGCCGGTGATGTGGCGATAACGCGCCAGCCCGACGGTTCGTTAGAACGGGTAGAAAGCTGGGAAAATGCCAATAACCAGGCACAGATTGCCGCTGCCGCAATGCTTAATCTGCCGTTGCCGGAGAAGACGCCAGGCTGGTTCTGGACCGACCAATTTAATGACAATCTGCAATTTGTTGGCGGTATGCAAGGGCAAACATGGTTATGTCGTGGCAATCCAGATGACGGCAAGGCTATCTGGTTCCACCTGCGTGATGGGAAGCTAATTGGCGCAGTAGCGCTCAACAATGGACGCGAAGTGCGCGCACTGCGTAAGTTAATTCATTCAGGACGAGTGGTAAGCGAGGAAGCGTTGTGCGATGAAGGCGTAGCGCTGAAGTCGTTGTGATAGCAGCCTGAAAAGCGCAGCGCTATCAGGCATTAAAAAAGGCCGCATCAGCGGCCTTTTGTTTTGCGTTAAGCAGAATTACGCGTAAACCGGGAAGCGTGCGCAGATATCCAGAACCTTACCTTTGACGCGCTCGATAACGGCTTCGTCATTGATGTTGTCCAGAACGTCACACATCCAGCCAGCCAGCTCTTTCACTTCCGCTTCTTTAAAGCCACGGCGAGTCACAGCCGGAGAACCGATACGGATACCGGAAGTCACAAACGGGCTCTTCGGATCGTTCGGCACGCTGTTTTTGTTAACAGTGATGTTAGCGCGGCCCAGTGCGGCGTCAGCTTCTTTACCGGTCAGGTTTTTATCAACCAGATCCAGCAGGAACAGGTGGTTTTCAGTACCGCCAGAAACCACTTTGTAGCCACGGTTCAGGAACACTTCCACCATCGCTTTGGCGTTTTTGGCAACCTGCTGCTGGTAAACCTTAAACTCAGGTTCCATCGCTTCTTTCAGCGCCACGGCTTTCGCTGCGATCACGTGCATCAGCGGGCCGCCCTGCGCGCTTGGGAACACCGCGGAGTTCAGCTTTTTGTACAGCTCTTCGTCACCGCCTTTCGCCAGGATCAGGCCGCCGCGCGGACCCGCCAGGGTTTTGTGGGTGGTGGTGGTCACTACGTGCGCGTGTGGAACCGGGTTCGGGTAAACGCCTGCGGCGATCAGGCCCGCAACGTGCGCCATGTCAACGAACAGGTATGCGCCAATGCTGTCGGCGATTTCACGCATTTTTGCCCAGTCAACAACGCCGGAGTAAGCAGAGAAGCCGCCGATGATCATCTTCGGCTTGTGCTCTTTGGCCTGCTTAGCCATATCTTCGTAGTCAATTTTACCGGACTCATCAATACCGTAAGGAATGATGTTGTACAGCTTGCCAGAGAAGTTAACCGGGGAACCGTGAGTCAGGTGGCCGCCTTGCGCCAGGTTCATGCCCAGAACGGTATCACCCGGTTGCAGCAGAGCGGTGTAAACAGCGAAGTTAGCCTGAGAGCCGGAGTGCGGCTGTACGTTAGCGTAGTCAGCGCCAAACAGCTCTTTTGCACGATCGATAGCCAATTGCTCAACGATATCAACGTACTCACAACCGCCGTAGTAGCGCTTGCCCGGATAACCTTCAGCGTATTTGTTGGTCAGCTGAGAACCCTGCGCCTGCATAACACGCGGGCTGGTGTAGTTTTCGGAGGCGATCAGTTCGATGTGCTCTTCCTGACGTACTTTTTCCTGCTCCATAGCCTGCCACAGTTCGGCATCATAATCGGCAATGTTCATTTCACGCTTTAACATCCGCATCTCCTGACTCAGCTAACAATAGAATTTCGGCCTAAAAAGGCAGTCCCGTTGGACGACGGCGAACAGTATAACCGAATCATTCTTCGATAACAGGTCTTGACAAAGGATTTTACGCAAACGATTACCTTCACGGCACGCAAGGCTTTGGAGAACAAAGGTCTGCTGAATTTCAACGGATTTCTTTTCAGGTTTGTGATGCAGATTTTTCACGATGTAACCTTTACAACGCAAAGTGACAAAGAACCATTTACAATGCAGGGGTATTTTTTATAAGATGCATTTGACATACATCATTAAAATTTCAGATAAAGGAAGACCGTATGCTTGACGCACAAACCATCGCTACAGTGAAAGCCACCATTCCCCTGCTGGTTGAAACAGGCCCGAAGCTGACCGCACATTTCTACGATCGCATGTTTACGCATAACCCAGAGCTGAAAGAAATCTTCAACATGAGTAACCAGCGTAATGGCGATCAGCGAGAAGCGCTGTTTAACGC
>NZ_JAHLRC010000180.1:0-5441 GCF_018919545.1 Citrobacter sp. S46_ASV_140 | reverse complement strand
GTGCCAGAGCGCGATAGGGCTGAAGTAGAAACTACAACCGAATAGACATATTGAATCCAGGTGTTAGTATTCAATAGATAGCAGTTATGAGTATGCGTGTTTCATTTCCGGCCAGGAACGCTGATGATGACAACATTACTACCCGATTTCACAGCATTTTCGTCATTCACTTCCTGCGCGGCGCAGGTTGCCTTAACGCCTGTCCGCTCTCTGGCCATGGTTTCTTATTCCTTCTCATCCCGGATGGAATCTCCCGCTGAATAGCTGTTCAGTGGGCTTTGTGACACGCATCGTTTGATAACAGGGATTACGGCGGGTCGAATATGGATAAGTTTAAGCGTCATGTGATGTGGTGGGGGGCGGGCATCCTGGTCGTGGTGGCCGCGATAGCATGGTGGATGCTCCGTCCTGCCGGAATACCGGAGGGGTTCGCAGCCAGCAACGGCAGAATTGAAGCCACCGAAGTGGATATTGCTACCAAGATTGCCGGGCGAATTGACACGATCCTTGTGTCGGAAGGGCAGTTCGTTCGTCAGGGCGAGGTGTTGGCGAAAATGGATACTCGCGTGCTTCAGGAGCAGCGGCTGGAAGCGATCGCGCAAATCAAAGAGGCCGAAAGCGCGGTGGCGGCGGCGCGAGCACTGCTGGAACAGCGGCAAAGTGAAATGCGCGCCGCGCAGTCGGTAGTAAAACAGCGCGAGGCGGAGCTGCAGTCGGTTTCTAAACGCCATGTTCGTTCCCGTTCGCTATCCCAGCGTGGGGCCGTGTCTGAGCAACAACTGGATGACGATCGGGCCGCGGCAGAAAGCGCACGTGCGGCGCTGGAATCCGCAAAGGCGCAGGTCTCAGCGGCAAAAGCCGCAATTGAAGCCGCTCGCACCAGCATCATTCAGGCGCAAACCCGCGTAGAAGCCGCGCAGGCCACCGAACGTCGTATTGCGGCTGATATTGATGACAGCGAGCTGAAAGCCCCGCGCGATGGTCGCGTGCAGTACCGCGTTGCTGAACCGGGTGAGGTGCTTTCTGCGGGTGGGCGCGTACTGAATATGGTCGATCTCAGCGATGTCTACATGACGTTCTTCTTGCCTACCGAACAGGCTGGCTTACTGAAGATTGGCGGCGAAGCGCGCCTGGTGCTGGATGCCGCACCGGATCTGCGTGTTCCGGCGACCATCAGCTTTGTGGCAAGCGTCGCGCAGTTCACACCGAAAACGGTCGAAACCAGCGATGAGCGGCTGAAGCTGATGTTCCGTGTTAAAGCGCGTATTCCGCCAGAGCTATTGCAGCAGCATCTCGAGTACGTGAAAACCGGTCTGCCGGGTATGGCGTGGGTGCGTGTCGATGAAAATCGAGCCTGGCCTGACGACCTGATGGTGAGGTTGCCGCAATGACGCATCTGGCGCTGGTTCCCGTTCCTCCCGTGGCGCACCTTGACGGCGTGAGTCAGCATTACGGGAAAACGGTAGCGCTGAACAATATCACGCTGGATATCCCCGCCCGCTGTATGGTGGGGCTGATTGGCCCGGATGGCGTCGGAAAATCAAGCCTGCTGTCGCTCATCTCCGGCGCGCGAGTCATTGAACACGGTAACGTGATGGTGCTGGGCGGCGATATGCGCGACCCGAAACATCGCCGGGATGTCTGCCCGCGCATTGCCTGGATGCCGCAGGGGCTGGGGAAAAACCTGTACCACACGCTGTCGGTGTATGAGAACGTCGATTTCTTTGCCCGGCTGTTTGGCCATGACAAAGCGGAGCGCGAAGCGCGGATTACCGAGCTGCTGAACAGCACCGGACTGGCGCCGTTTCGCGATCGTCCGGCCGGGAAACTCTCGGGTGGGATGAAGCAAAAGCTGGGGCTGTGCTGCGCGTTAATCCATGACCCGGAACTGTTAATTCTCGATGAACCTACCACCGGGGTCGACCCGCTGTCCCGCGCCCAGTTCTGGGATCTGATTAACAGCATTCGCCAGCGGCAGACCAACATGAGCGTGCTGGTTGCGACCGCCTACATGGAAGAAGCCGAGCGCTTTGACTGGCTGGTGGCGATGAACGCCGGGGAGGTGCTGGCCACCGGGAGCGCGCAGCAGCTACGCGAAAAAACCAACTCCGACACGCTGGAGCAGGCGTTTATCGCGCTGTTACCCGAAGCCCAGCGCCAGGCGCATAAGCCAGTGGTGATCCCGCCGTATCACGCTGAGCAGGAAGAGATTGCCATCGAGGCGAAAGATCTGACCATGCGCTTCGGCAAGTTCGTGGCCGTTGACCACGTTAACTTTCGTATTCCGCGCGGGGAAATCTTCGGTTTTCTCGGCTCCAACGGCTGCGGTAAATCCACTACCATGAAAATGCTCACCGGGCTGCTACCCGCAAGTGAAGGTGAGGCGTGGCTGTTTGGGCAAGCGGTTGACCCGAAGAATATCGATACCCGTCGCCGGGTAGGCTATATGTCGCAGGCGTTTTCGCTTTACAGCGAGCTGACCGTGCGGCAAAACCTCGAGCTACACGCGCGGTTGTTCCATATCCCCGAAGCAGAAATCCCGGGGCGGGTACAAGAAATGAGTGAGCGCTTTTCGCTGACCGATGTCGAAGACGCGTTGCCCGGCGCGCTGCCGTTGGGGATCCGTCAACGCCTGTCGCTGGCGGTGGCGGTGATCCATCGCCCGGAGATGCTCATTCTCGATGAACCAACCTCCGGGGTCGATCCGGTGGCGAGAGACATGTTCTGGCAACTGATGGTCGATCTGTCGCGTCAGGATAAAGTGACCATTTTTATCTCCACCCATTTTATGAACGAAGCGGAGCGCTGCGACCGCATGTCGCTGATGCACGCCGGAAAAGTCCTGGCCAGCGGTACGCCGCAGGAGCTGGTGAAACAGCGTGGTGCCGCCAGTCTGGAAGAGGCGTTTATCTCCTGGTTACAGGAAGCGGCTGGTCCGGCGCCGGAGGCTCAGTTACCGCCAGCCAATGTCCCGGCAGTGCATGAAAACAGTCAACCGCCGCACCAGGGATTTAGCCTGCGGCGCTTGTTCAGCTACAGCCGCCGCGAAGCGCTGGAGCTGCGACGTGACCCGGTACGTTCAACGCTGGCGCTGATGGGCACGGTGATCCTGATGTTGATCATGGGCTACGGCATCAGCATGGATGTGGAAAACCTGCGTTTTTCGGTGCTCGATCGTGACCAGACAGTCAGCAGCCAGGCGTGGACGCTGAATCTGGCGGGATCGCGCTATTTTATCGAGCAGCCGCCGCTCACCAGTTATGACGAGCTGGACAAACGGATGCGCTCGGGCGAAGTCGCGGTAGCCATAGAGATCCCGCCAAATTTTGGCCGCGATATCGCGCGTGGAACGCCGGTGAAGATTGGCGTTTGGGTCGATGGCGCAATGCCGAGCCGTGCGGAAACGGTCAGAGGCTACGTGCAGGCGATGCACCAGACCTGGCTGCAGGATGTGATGGCGCGTCAGCCAAATACCAGCGGGCAAAACGGACTGATGACCATTGAAACTCGCTATCGTTACAACCCGGATGTGAAAAGCCTGCCAGCGATTGTTCCGGCGGTGATCCCGCTGCTGTTGATGATGATCCCCTCCATGCTCAGCGCTCTGAGCGTGGTGCGTGAGAAAGAGCTGGGGTCGATTATCAACCTGTACGTGACGCCCACTACCCGCAGCGAGTTTTTACTCGGCAAACAGTTGCCTTACATCGTGCTGGGCATGCTGAACTTCCTGCTGCTGTGCGCGCTGTCGGTGTTTGTATTCGGCGTCCCACATAAGGGGAGTTTTTTGACCCTGACGCTGGCCGCGCTGCTGTACGTCACCATTGCCACCGGGCTGGGATTGTTAATCTCCACGTTTATGAAAAGTCAGATCGCCGCCATTTTTGGTACGGCGATTATTACGCTGATCCCGGCGACGCAGTTTTCCGGGATGATCGACCCGGTCGCCTCGCTGGAAGGGCCGGGACGGTGGATTGGCGAAATTTACCCGACCAGCCATTTTCTGACCATCGCGCGCGGGACGTTCTCTAAAGCGCTGGATCTGACCGATCTCTGGCCGCTGTTTATTCCACTGGCGGTAGCCATTCCAGTGGTCATTGGTCTGAGCGTATTGCTGCTGAAAAAACAGGAGGGGTGATGCGCCGATTACGGAATATTTATAACCTCGGCATCAAAGAGTTACGCAGCCTGCTGGGTGACAAAGCGATGCTGACGCTGATCGTCTTCGCCTTCACGGTCTCGGTTTACTCTTCCGCGACCGTTCTGCCTGGGTCGCTGCACCTGGCGCCGATTGCCATTGCCGATATGGACCAGTCGCAGTTGTCGAATCGCATTGTGAACAGTTTTTATCGTCCGTGGTTTTTACCGCCGGAGATGATTACCGCCGATGAGATGGATGCCGGGCTGGATGCTGGGCGCTATACCTTCGCTGTGAACATTCCACCTGATTTTCAGCGCGATGTACTGGCTGGGCGGCAGCCGGATATTCAGGTTAACGTCGATGCCACGCGGATGAGCCAGGCCTTTACTGGCAACAGCTATATCCAGAATATCATCAGTGGCGAGGTGAACAGCTTTGTGTCGCGTTACCGCGATAACAGCGAGCTGCCGGTGGCGTTGGAAATGCGTATGCGCTTTAACCCTAATCTGGAACCCGCCCGCTTTGGCGCGGTGATGGCGATTATCAACAACATCACCATGCTGGCGATTGTGCTTACCGGGTCGGCGCTGATTCGCGAGCGTGAACATGGGACCATTGAGCACCTGCTGGTGATGCCGGTGACGCCGTTTGAAATCATGATGGCAAAAATCTGGTCGATGGGGCTGGTGGTGCTGGTGGTTTCCGGTCTGTCGCTGATGCTGATGGTAAAAGGGGTGCTTGGCGTACCGATTGAAGGCTCGATACCGCTGTTTATGCTGGGAGTGGCGCTGAGCCTGTTCGCCACCACGTCAATCGGCATTTTTATGGGCACGCTGGCGCGCTCCATGCCACAACTGGGATTGCTGATGATTCTGGTACTGCTGCCGTTACAGATGCTCTCCGGCGGCTCTACACCGCGTGAAAGCATGCCACAGGCGGTGCAGGACATTATGCTGACGATGCCGACTACCCATTTTGTTAGCCTTGCGCAGGCGATTCTTTACCGCGGCGCAGGGTTTAACATTGTCTGGCCGCAGTTCCTGACGCTGCTGGCGATTGGCAGTACGTTCTTCCTGATAGCGCTGCTGCGTTTCAGAAAGACGATTGGCACGATGGCGTAAATACTATTGCCGGATGGCGGCTGCGCCTTATCCGGCCTACAAACGGGAATGAATGTAGGCCGGGCAACATAACAGGCAATTACTCTTCTTTCGGCAGGCACTGCAGATGACCGTGGCGCACGCCGCGCTGGGAAATCACGTCATCGGCAAAATGCTGCACATCGCCCATGTCACCTTTTAGC
>NZ_JAHLRC010000017.1:0-61197 GCF_018919545.1 Citrobacter sp. S46_ASV_140 | reverse complement strand
TAAAAGTCGTCAGATGTTACCGGACAGCGAAAACGTTTATATGCCAGTGATCGAAGGTGTTGCAACCAGTTCAGCGGTGGTCAGTATCTCCCAGGATGGTCATATCATCCACCAGATCAATGTCCCACCAGGCCCCTTTGCCATCCGCGATCTGATGCCTACCGGCTCACGCAGCGATTTATCCGTCGAGGTAAAAAACACCGGCGGCAACATTGAGCGCTTCATTGTGCCATTCTCCTCGATCCCGGATATGCAGCGCCCCGGCAGCAGCGACTATCAGATTAACGTCGGGGCGGTGGACATGCGCAACGTCGACGATAGCAGCCATTTTACCCAGGTGAGCTATTCACGTGGGGTGAATAACTACCTCACCGCGTCAGCGGGCGGGATCTGGAGCCAGAATTATCAGTCTCTGCTTCTGGGAGGAGCGGTTTCCATCCCCTACGCTGGGTCACTCTCGGCTTCCGTGGAGGAGTCGCAGTATCGTCTGCCTGGCGATAGCCGTCGCCACGGAGAAAAATACGCGCTGTCCTGGAGTAAATACTTCCCGACCCGCACCAATATTTCGCTGGCTTCGTATTATTACCGTACTCAGGATTACGCTTCTTTTAGCGATTATATCCTGACCAAATCCAATATTAAGGATTATGGCGGAACGGGCACCTCAACGATCAACAGCAAACAAGCCTTTAGCGCCAATATTAATCAGCCGCTGGGGGAACAATTTGGAAGACTGTCGCTTTCAGCCTACTGGCGCGATTACTGGCGCGGTCAGAAAAGTAGCCGTCAGTACAACCTGACCTGGAGCAATGCCAGTCACGGCGTCAACTACTCGGTTTCGCTGCGCCGCTCGGAGGTTACGCAGTCCTATTACGACTATGAAACCAATTATGAAGGCGACCTGGTGAGCGCGTTGCGTTCACGCGGTAAGACGGAAAACAACCTCTATTTTTCTGTCACGATACCGATGTCGATATTCGGCAGCGGCGGCAGCCTGTCTTCTCATGCCAGCGTGCAGAACGGCAAATATTCCTCTTCTGACGTCAGCATGAGCGGGAATATGCATGATGTTGACTACAGCCTGATGCTGAGCCACGACAGTGACAACGATTCGCGGGCAGCCGATCTCTACACCAGCTGGAAAAATGACTATACCAGCATGAACAGCGGCGCGACTCTGGCCCGTGAATATCGCCAGCTAAGCCTGGGTGCCAGCGGCAATCTGCTGGCATGGAAAGGTGGGCTGCTGGCGTCTCCTCATAACGGACGTAATTTTGTCATTATTGAAGCGCCAGGAGTGGTGAATGCGGTCGTTAACGGCGATACCTCCGCACACACCAACAGCAAAGGTATCGCCCTCATCACCAGCGCGACACCGTACCGACAGAATAATTTCCATCTGGAGCAGGATGGAACCCAAAAAAGCGACGTCGACCTTGAAGGTAATTTACTCAATGTGGCGCCGTACGAAGGCAGTATCAGCTGGCTGAAGTACAAAACTGACACGCGCAGACTCTTCACTTTTGATGTGCAAACCGCTGAAGGGGGTCAGTTACCGTTTGGCGCGGTTGTCAGCGGTGCCGGGAATGAAGAAGTCGGCTATGTCGCACAGGGGAGTCAGATTTTTATTAAGTCAGAGACGCTTCCCGCCAGCCTGAAGGTGAATATCAGCAAAGGTAAGACTAAAAAATTCTGCACTATTTCCCAGCCTGCAGAGCATGCTGAAAATATTTGTCGCTAACTCAGTTTACTCAGCTAACAGAATCAATCATGAAAAAATTATTTTATTTTATGGTTACGGCCATAATACTGACCGCAATCCCAATATTATCTGCACAAGCACAGTCGCAGGCTCAGTCTCGCGGTGTAACAGGCGATACCTGCCGTAATTCCGGTATACTTTTTACCAGCGTCGCAGAATCGGATAAGTCGCTAAATCTTTCATCGGCTTTCGTGAATTCAAACGTCGTTGAATATTCCTATACCACCAGTTGGTCGGGTAGTATGACCTGTACTTACGGGAATATTGGGATCGGTGGTCTGGCGCAAGACCACTTATATTATTTTACCGGTTTCAACGGTTCTCCTGTTTATTTGAATTTCAACAGTGCGGATGGTGAAAGTAGCTACTGGATAAAATTAACGTCCACCATTAGTGGCGATACCAAAGTGACTGTCAGCGGTATCGTGGGCATTCACTCTCTGTCATATCAGACACAATATACGCTGCGAGCGGAATTAATGTCGGCTCCGCCTGTGGGCATGGAAAGCTATACCAAAACCACAACCAGCGGCGCACTGTCGGTCATACCTGCAGTGATGAGCGGTACCGGAAGCGGCTCCAGCTCACCGTTCCTTTCCAGCAAAACATATGCTTATCGCGCCTGGTCCAATATGATGTCTGAAACCGCACGCAAAAGCTGGAATACCGATTATTTTATTGCTTATGAGAAGCTGACGATTCAGTTTGAGCCAAAAGAAACAACCTGCAATATGACGCGGGACATGAGCGTGAAATTACCCCCCGCTCCGTTTAGCGTCCTGAAAAAAAATGGAAAGGCAGATGGTGCCGATTTCACGATCCCGCTGAAGTGCGGCAACCTGGCCGGAATTAAAACGTCTACCCGCAATGTTAAGGCCTGGTTATCCAGCAATGATTTAGTCAGTTCGGATACCAGCTACCAGATAATGGTCAACGATGAAACCACGGCGGGAGGGGTAGGTATTGCCATTCGTAGCCGGATGTTTATGGGTGACTATGATGAGGTGCAAATATCCAGTAGCAATAATATGGAACATGCCTCACAAATATTAGATATCGCTAAAGATGATGATATAAGCAATACGCAATACATTTATCTTCATGCTTATTACAAAGTTTATAACGCATCAGCATTATCAACCGGTAGCGTGGTGGCGACTGCGCAGATAATGTTTGGCTACGATTAACCCCCTATTTTACTGTGGCCCAGACGGGCTACAGTAAGTTTTTAATTTAATTCTCTTAAAGGATTTTATGAAAATATCTGTTCAAACCGTGCTTGATCTTCTGCACAGCATTATGCACCCGCTTTCTCCTGAACTGGTGCATCATTTGCAACGCACGGGTCTCATTTGCTGGTATCTCGGGAATCGAGCCGGTTTTGACAGTGCAGCCATCAATAACGCCTGGCTTGCGGGTATGTTGCACAATATCGGGGCGCTGAGCAAAGTGCATCCCTTCAGTGGCGCCCATGGTAAAGCCTTTATTGAAGAGCATGGACGGCTTGGCGCCTCAATGATGTCCGGCGTACGTTTTTTACAGCCAGTGACCGCAATTCTTGAAACGCGCCACGCGGATGCCTTGGGTTACACGCAGAATACAATGCTGAATACTTGGCATCTGGTGCATCTGGCCGATGAGTTTGAGCTGTGGCTGCGCGGGGTTGAAGGTGACTATGTGGCCCAACGGCATAATATTGTTTCCGGTTTTCTGGCCAGTAGCCCACTATGGCCATCGTGCCTGGTCGAGGCGCTACAGGATGCCAGCCATGAGGATGGTTTCTGGTTTCGCCTGAGTTCGCCCTCATTACAACAGGTGCTGCGTGTTATCAGCCCGCTCAATGATGTGGTGCTGGATCACCATGATTTTCTGGAGGTCTGCCTGCTGATTTCGAATATCGTCGATAAATACAGCAGCTTTACGCAGACTCACAGTACCAGCGTGGCTCAAGTGGCGGCGAAGCTTGCGGAGCTGTACGGCTGCGATCGCTACACCCAGGATAAAATCCGCATCGCGGGATACCTGCACGATATTGGCAAGCTGGGTATTCCACTGGAAATCCTCGAGAAGCAGGGAAAGCTGGAGCCGGACGAGTACGCGCAAATGAAGCGCCATAGCTATAAGACGCTGGAGATGCTACACCCTATTGAAGAGCTGGGTGAAATCGTACACTGGGCGGCAAGACATCATGAACGCCTCGACGGCAGCGGCTACCCTTTTCGTCTGGGTGCGGCTGCGCTGGATATCCCTTCGCGTATTATTGCTGTGGCTGATGTTTTCACCGCGATGACCGAGAACCGCCCCTATCGTCAGGGGATGTCCAGCGAAAAAGCATTGATTATTCTCGAGGAAGAGGCGTCAAATTTTCGTCTGGATCGGGACATTGTCGATCTGCTAAGCCATAATATTGCAGTGCTCAGACCTTTGGTTGCGATGTACTAAGCCAGGCATAACCCGAAATCGCAGCCGCGCAGAATGCATATTGTATAAATTTACCGAAAGAAAACGCGAATGAAATATTTGATAGCCAATAGAGTCATTTACGATAGCGAGAGCGGGGAACTTGTGGTCAAGGAACCCGGAAACGAGCAAAGTAAAAGGCTAACAAATACCGCTAACCGTATTCTTTCGTTACTGATTGC
Organism: Citrobacter sp. S46_ASV_140; assembly: GCF_018919545.1. NCBI lineage: Bacteria > Pseudomonadati > Pseudomonadota > Gammaproteobacteria > Enterobacterales > Enterobacteriaceae > Citrobacter > Citrobacter sp. S46_ASV_140. The sequence goes on along the minus strand of NZ_JAHLRC010000017.1, from coordinate 56,793 downwards.
GTCGCCAGGCCGGGTACTTGAACGCGATTATCTTCTGGATAAAGTCTGGGAGGAAGCGGGCCATCCGGGTTCCAGTTCATCGCTGAGCCAGTACATTAGTATCCTCAGAAAAACATTAACATCCTTAATATTCATTGAGGAAATTATTGTAGCCGTACCCAAGGTGGGCTTTTACTTCTCACCGGAAATCGCCGTTGAACTGCAGAATGATGAAGAAATGGTGAGTACCACACCTCTTCCGGTATCCCTGCGTAAGGCGGCAACGAAGGATAAAAAAAACCTCTGGCTGATTGCGGCTATCGCGTTTTTGCTGCTGGCCAACCTTTGGATACTCAGCCAGAAACAGGGTTCACCGCGTTTTGCAGCCGAATACAGTATTGGTGAAATCGGGAACTGCAAATTTACTGCCTATGAAGATTTATCGGAGGAAGTTGACCCTCAGGTCATGAATATTATCCGTCAGCTACAGCCTGAACTTGAGCTAAAGTGCGCCCGGAAACCCGCGCAGATTATGGTTTATTTTCAACCCAGTGTTCTTTACGGTAGTCATGGTCGGTTTTTCTACTCTTATTGTCCAACAGATAAGGCAACAGCAAAAATTGTCTATTGTGAGAACTATTATGCTTTTAACTGGAAATTAAAATGAAGCTGATGACAACCTTAGTGCTGGCAGTGGTCGCGTTGATTTGTCTGTTAACATGGCAACTAAGCCTGCGATCGGGTGTTTATTTTGACAAACGCTGCTTTGCGAATATCACCTATGTTGATGCTTCAGATCACGCTCTCTTATTCAAAGGAAATATCACGTTTGAATTTAACAAGAACGAAACGGGCGTATTTAATCTTTCCGGCAACATTGACTATCAGGGGCGTCAATATCGATTGTCGCGTTATATAACATTTACCTACCATAACGTCAGCGGCAACCAGTATCGTATGAATACGACGACAAAAGATATCATGGCTCACGATAATGTGCCGGAAGACATTACCCTGCTGACAACAAAAATATTTGGGATGGAAGGCGAATACGTTATCTCCTTAGACAAAAAAGACAATAACTATATTACGATTGCAAATACCTTATCACCCTTAATGAACTGTGTGATTCAATAACAGGGATAGTGTTATACATTCACTATGAAAAGAAATAATTGTGTCAATTGTGAAGAGTGCGGTTTTGCAGAACTGTGCTCTGCCTATCTGTTCAGGCAGAAAGATCCATTGTTTATCCGCAATCTGGAGACAAAAAAGAAGATTGCCAGAGGTGAATATATTTATCGTCGGGGAGAGAAAATAGACGCGCTATATGCCCTACGTAGCGGGGCCGCTAAGGTTTACGATACGCGCGGGCAGCTGATGGGGATCGTTTTGCCAGGACAGGTGATGGGCGTGGAGGAGCTGCACATCGGTTACAGTCAGCAGGATATTCAAGCCGCAACGGAAATAGAAGTTTGCGTACTGAGAAGCGATCATTTCTACGAAATGAGCCAGCTGATGCCAGGATTTACAGATTTTATTGTCAGGATCCTGTCACGTTCGGCGCAGGAAAAACAGCAATTTATTTCAGTATTGACCAAAAGTGATACCTTGCAGAAGGTTCAATATTTCCTGCAACTGTTGTCTCGCACTTATAAAGAGTATGGCTTTGAGCATCTCAACCTTGAGTTACCGATCAGTAAGAAAGAACTGGCCCAGGTTCTGGGCATTTCGATATCCACCTTGTCGCGTGCCCTGGATAGCCTGAAGGATCAGGGGATTATTTCCATGCTAAATAAAAAAGAGATAACGCTAATGATGTCAGACAAAAAATAGCGTCTGAATGAGGATCTTCTTGTAATTTCTTAGTTTCATCTCAAAAAATCCGTAAATCATTTATTGTCCAGTGTATCCCTTTGAGGAAAGCACCGGACTCATTTTTCTTAAAAACAAAGAGTTAAGGTTTTTCCCAATGTCGTTTGTCGTATTCTCTGATGATATTTTTTTTACCCGGTCTGCGGGAGGGCTGATGCCAATAGATAGCCTGCGCGAAGAGAACTTATGTATTATTGATATTGAATCTTTCTTCAGCTTGCATGATATTAAACATCGTGTTTGCAATGAACTGACCGACGGCTATTCTATCATTTTTGTAAAAGGCCGTGGAATGTTATCAAAGGTGCTTTCATCACTGGAGGGTATCTCCAGAACCGCCTCTGTAACGGAGTTTATCCGGTATATTAATGAAGGCCGAAGATATACTGTCTATCATATACTCACCATAATTGATTCTTTGCGGGAGCTACGTAACCTTACCCATACCGAGATTTCCGTAGCCTGTGCGTTACGCCGACAAATAAATATTACTGCCACATCCCAACTTCTGCACTGCTCAACGAAAGCAGTGTATCAGCGGGTATCTGCCTTGGCTCAGAAAATGAACCTCAGATACGGTACCCAAATCCAGTATTTCTTGTACCGCGAATATACTATTGAGGAACTCCAGCAGATAAATTGCATGAAACATCGTCCTGATACCGGTGTATTCCAGAATAATGGATCGACCCCACATCTGTAAGCAGATTCGATCCTCACGACGAGGCCTGTCTAATGGCCTCCGGACTGAGGTATCGCCCCGGTTGTCGTACAGGTTGAATCACTACGGATTTAACAGACACCTCAGAGCCATTTATGGACTTATCTTTGTCGCCAGGCTTCATCATTTCTACCGCTTTAAACGAAAGTAGCTTTCCCTCTTGTTTTCCTGCCATAAAGACTCCGTTATCATGCACCTTATGCAATCATGAACATCAAGGTAGGTTACTCTGTATATGCCCATATTTTACCCAGGTATAGGTTGGCAAGGCACACTTTAACCCACCTTTAAATGTAGGATTTCATGATATTCGATGAGACAACGTGAAACTTAATGATAACCAAAAAATCACTAACTCATTAAAAATTAAGAAAATGGACATCATAAACCAATGAGTACAATAGAAAACTTAGACTCCCATACCCCCATGATGCAGCAGTATCTCAAGCTGAAGGCTCAGCACCCGGAAATACTGCTGTTTTACCGCATGGGCGACTTTTACGAACTGTTTTATGACGATGCGAAACGCGCGTCTCAGCTGCTTGATATCTCCCTGACCAAACGCGGCGCATCTGCGGGCGAGCCAATCCCGATGGCAGGCATTCCTCATCATGCGGTAGAAAACTACCTCGCCAAGCTGGTCAATCAGGGTGAGTCTGTTGCTATTTGTGAACAGATCGGCGATCCGGCGACCAGCAAAGGCCCGGTTGAGCGCAAAGTGGTACGTATTGTCACACCAGGCACCATCAGTGATGAAGCGTTGTTGCAGGAACGCCAGGACAACCTGCTGGCCGCCATCTGGCAAGACAGTAAAGGGTACGGCTACGCTACGCTGGATATCAGCTCCGGGCGTTTTCGTGTCAGTGAACCCGCTGACCGCGAAACCATGGCCGCGGAATTGCAGCGCACCAACCCCGCTGAATTGCTGTATGCCGAGGATTTTGCCGAAACCTCGCTGATAGAGGGACGTCGCGGCCTGCGTCGTCGTCCGCTGTGGGAATTTGAAATTGATACCGCCCGTCAGCAGTTAAATCTGCAGTTCGGCACGCGGGATCTGATTGGCTTTGGCGTGGAAAACGCCCCACGCGGATTATGCGCTGCCGGCTGTCTGCTGCAATACGTAAAAGATACCCAACGCACCTCGCTGCCGCATATTCGTTCCATCACCATGGAGCGTCAGCAGGACAGCATCATTATGGACGCCGCCACACGCCGCAATCTGGAAATCACCCAGAACCTGGCGGGCGGGGTGGAAAACACGCTGGCTTCAGTACTCGACTGCACCGTGACACCGATGGGTAGCCGTATGCTCAAGCGCTGGCTGCATATGCCGGTCCGCGACACCAAAATCCTCACCGAGCGCCAACAGACTATCGGCGCGCTGCAGGATACCACCAGCGAATTACAACCCGTGCTGCGTCAGGTAGGCGATCTGGAACGTATTCTGGCGCGTCTGGCCCTGCGTACTGCGCGCCCGCGCGATCTGGCCCGTATGCGTCATGCCTTCCAGCAATTACCCGAACTGCGCGCGCAACTGGAAAACGTAGATAGCGCCCCCGTGCAGATGCTGCGCGAGAAAATGGGTGAGTTTACTGAGCTGCGTGAACTGTTGGAGCGTGCCGTCGTGGAAGCTCCGCCAGTGCTCGTACGTGACGGCGGCGTCATTGCCCCAGGCTACAATGAAGAGCTTGATGAGTGGCGAGCGCTGGCTGATGGCGCCACGGACTACCTCGATAGACTGGAAATCCGCGAACGCGAACGCACTGGTCTGGACACGCTGAAAGTAGGATTTAACGCCGTGCACGGCTACTACATTCAGATCAGCCGTGGGCAAAGTCATCTGGCGCCAATTAACTACGTACGCCGCCAGACATTGAAAAACGCCGAACGCTACATTATTCCGGAACTGAAAGAGTACGAAGACAAAGTTCTGACCTCAAAAGGCAAAGCGCTGGCGCTGGAAAAACAGCTGTATGACGAACTGTTCGACATGCTGCTGCCACACCTGGCTGATTTGCAACAAAGCGCCAGCGCGCTGGCGGAGTTGGACGTGCTGGTCAACCTCGCGGAGCGTGCTTATACCCTGAATTACACCTGTCCGATCTTCACCGATAAACCCGGCATTCGTATTACCGAGGGACGTCATCCGGTGGTTGAACAGGTGCTGACCGAGCCGTTTATCGCCAACCCGCTTAACCTCTCGCCTCAGCGACGGATGCTGATCATCACCGGCCCAAACATGGGGGGTAAAAGTACCTATATGCGCCAGACTGCGTTGATTGCGCTACTGGCCTATATCGGCAGCTACGTTCCGGCACAGAAAGTCGAGATCGGGCCTATCGATCGTATCTTTACCCGCGTGGGCGCGGCGGATGATCTGGCATCAGGTCGTTCCACCTTCATGGTAGAAATGACCGAAACCGCCAACATTCTGCATAACGCCACCGAGAACAGTCTGGTGCTGATGGATGAGATTGGACGCGGTACCTCCACCTACGACGGCCTGTCGCTGGCATGGGCATGCGCAGAAAATCTGGCAAATAAAATCAAAGCATTAACTTTATTTGCGACCCACTACTTCGAACTGACGCAGTTACCGGAGAAGATGGAGGGCGTCGCTAATGTGCATCTGGATGCGTTAGAGCACGGCGATACCATCGCCTTCATGCACAGCGTGCAGGATGGCGCGGCGAGCAAGAGCTATGGTCTGGCAGTCGCTGCCCTGGCTGGCGTACCGAAAGAGGTGATCAAACGCGCGCGGCAAAAACTGCGCGAACTGGAAAGCATCGCGCCAAATGTTGCCGCAACCCAGGTCGACGGCACGCAGATGTCGCTGCTGTCAGTACCGGAAGAAACGTCACCCGCCGTTGATGCGCTGGAAAACCTCGACCCGGATTCGCTAACGCCTCGCCAGGCGCTGGAGTGGATCTACCGGTTGAAAAGTCTGGTGTAGTAAAAAGAGCCCGATAGCGTTAGCCCTAAAGAAAAAGGCCAGTCTCAATGAGACTGGCCTTTCTTGATAGAACTTGTGCTTACTCGCGGAAAAGCGCTTCGATATTCAGTCCCTGAGTCTGCAGAATTTCACGCAGACGACGCAGACCTTCAACCTGAATCTGGCGAACACGTTCACGAGTGAGACCAATTTCACGGCCCACATCTTCCAGTGTCGCAGCTTCGTACCCCAGCAGACCAAAACGACGTGCCAGCACTTCACGCTGCTTGGCGTTCAGTTCGAACAGCCATTTGACGATGCTCTGTTTCATATCATCGTCTTGCGTGGTGTCTTCTGGACCGTTTTCCTTTTCATCGGCCAGAATATCCAGCAACGCTTTTTCGGAATCGCCACCCAGCGGGGTGTCTACCGAGGTAATACGCTCGTTGAGTCGGAGCATACGGCTGACGTCATCAACCGGTTTATCCAGTTGTTCAGCAATCTCTTCTGCACTCGGTTCGTGGTCCAGTTTATGCGACAACTCACGCGCGGTACGCAGATAGACGTTCAGCTCTTTTACAATGTGAATCGGCAGTCGGATCGTACGGGTTTGGTTCATAATCGCCCGTTCGATCGTCTGGCGGATCCACCAGGTTGCGTATGTTGAGAAGCGGAACCCACGTTCCGGGTCAAACTTCTCGACGGCACGGATAAGCCCTAAATTGCCCTCTTCAATCAGGTCCAGCAATGCCAGACCACGATTGCCATAACGACGAGCAATTTTCACCACCAGACGCAGGTTACTTTCAATCATGCGACGGCGAGATGCGACATCTCCACGCAGTGCGCGACGCGCAAAATAAACTTCTTCTTCGGCTGTTAACAGTGGTGAATAACCAATCTCACCAAGGTAAAGCTGAGTCGCGTCCAACACACGCTGTGTGGCCCCCTGCGATAACAGCTCTTCTTCAGCCAGGTCGTTATCACTGGGTTCCTCTTCACTCAAGGCTTTTTCATCAAAAGCCTCTACTCCGTTCTCATCAAATTCCGCATCTTCATTTAAATCATGAACTTTCAGCGTATTCTGACTCATAAAGGTGGCTCCTACCCGTGATCCCTAACGGAACTAGCACGTGAAAGCCTGGTTCCGCCTAATTATCGCTGCGGTAAATAGCGCAGCGGGTTTACGGATTTCCCCTTGTAACGAATTTCAAAATGCAAGCGTGTTGAACTGGTTCCGGTGCTACCCATGGTAGCTATTTTCTGCCCCGCCTTGATTTCTTGTTGTTCCCGGACCAGCATTGTATCGTTATGGGCGTAGGCGCTCAGGTAATCATCGTTATGTTTGATGATAATAAGATTACCGTAACCACGCAGCGCGTTACCGGCATAGACGACGCGTCCATCTGCGGTCGCGACAATAGCCTGTCCTTTGCTGCCTGCAATGTCGATCCCTTTATTGCCACCTTCGGTAGCCGCAAAGTTTTCGATCACTTTGCCGTCAGTCGGCCAGCGCCAGGTAGAGATTGGCGAGCTAGTCGACGTTGAGCTTGCAGTTGATTCGGTTGTGCTAACTGCTGGAGCCGTTACAGGCGCTGTGACCACAGTCCCAGCAGGCTTGTTGTTCGGCAACATTTTGTTAGCACTTTGTTCACCTGAATCCTCAGAATACGTAATTGTTGGTTTCGAAGCAACAGCAACGGTGGAATTTTGTGCAGGGTTGGTCACAACTCCTTGCTGTGCTGCATCCGCCTGGGTGATGGCATTGCCACCGGTAATCGGTGCACCAGACGCGTTGCCCACTTGCAGAGTTTGACCGACATTCAGGCCATACGGGGCCGGAACGTTATTGCGTTGTGCGAGGTCACGGAAATCGTTCCCGGTGATCCAGGCAATATAGAAAAGGGTATCGCCTTTCTTAACAGTATAGGTACTGCCGCCCGTGTAGCTACCTTTCGGAATATTCCCATACTTACGATTGTATACAATACGACCGTTTTCCATCTGCACAGGCTGTTGAGCAACAGGCTGGATTTGCGTTGGCTGTGTGGTTGGTTGCTGCACCGACTGGATCTGTGGCGTCTGCTGTACTGTCGACGTCGAGCCCATTTTAGGTGGAGGCGTAATCAGCATGCCAGAACTGGTGTTCGTTGATGCACTACCGTTAACCGAGCTGACCGGCGCTGGTGGATTCGAGGTGTTTGAACAACCTGCCAGCCATAGTGAAACCAGTGACAATGCCGCAATGCGGCGAACGGTAAATTTGTGGCTTCCCGCGCTCATTTATCCCCCAGGAAAATTGGTTAAAACCAGTGACGTAATCACCGTGCAAGGCCCCGTCACAATACGCTTACTCTTTCGAGAATAACCAGGAAAACTCCAGGTATTCAGCAGCGCTATCTACGCAAGCTCCCCTTTTACTAAGGGAACGAAACGTACGGCCTCCACGGTATCGATAATAAATTCGCCTCCCCGACGACGCACCCGCTTCAGAAACTGGTGCTCATCGCCCACGGGTAAGACGAGAATGCCGCCCTCATCCAGTTGCATCATCAATGCGGTCGGGATCTCGGGCGGCGCTGCCGTTACAATGATAGCGTCAAACGGAGCTCGCGCCTGCCAGCCTTGCCATCCATCACCATGACGGGTCGAAACATTATGTAAATCAAGCTGCTTCAGGCGGCGACGCGCCTGCCATTGCAAACCTTTAATGCGCTCAACGGAGCACACATGATGCACCAGGTGCGCCAGAATCGCCGTCTGGTAGCCAGAGCCAGTACCAATTTCCAGCACTCGAGACTGCGGCGTTAGCTCAAGCAGTTCGGTCATTCGCGCAACCATATAGGGCTGCGAAATCGTCTGCCCCTGACCAATCGGCAGGGCAATATTGTCCCAGGCCTTATGTTCAAACGCCTCATCAATGAATTTTTCACGCGGCACGGCGGCGAGCGCATCGAGGACAAGCTCATCTCTGATGCCCTGCGCACGTAATTGTTCAAGAAGAGTGTGTACGCGTCTGCTTACCATTGCGTGTCGACTCCCACGCTGTCTAACCAGTCAGAAACCACTTCATGCGCGCCGTATGCGGTTAAATCGACATGCAGCGGCGTGATGGAAACATAGCCTTCATCGACGGCGGCAAAATCCGTATCCGGCCCGGCGTCGCACTTTTCGCCCGGCGGCCCGATCCAGTACAGGGTATTACCGCGTGGGTCCTGCTGTGGAATAACCTGATCCGCCGGATGGCGACTACCGCAGCGCGTGACGCGAATACCTTTAATCTGATCCAGTGGTAAATCCGGCACGTTGATATTCAAAATGCGACCGGTGCGCAGCGGTTCACGACTCAGCGCCCGTAAGATACGACAGGTTACTGCGGCAGCAGTATCGTAGTATTTATGGCCATCAAGTGAGACAGCCAGTGCCGGGAATCCCAGATGACGGCCTTCCATTGCCGCCGCAACGGTACCGGAATAGATAACATCATCACCCAGATTAGGACCCGCGTTGATACCAGAAACGACAATGTCCGGACGCGGACGCATTAATGCGTTCACGCCCAGATAGACGCAGTCGGTGGGCGTACCCATTTGTACGGCGATATCGCCGTTATCATAGGTAAAGGTGCGAAGTGAGGATTCCAGCGTCAGCGAGTTAGACGCGCCACTGCGGTTACGATCCGGGGCAACCACCTGTACGTCAGCAAACTCACGCAGCGCTTTCGCCAGCGTTTGTATACCGGGTGCGTGGACCCCATCATCGTTACTCAGCAATATACGCATAATCACCCATTGTGTTAATAAGTTCCCTTACAACACTGGTGGCGAAGCTACCTGCCGGTAGCCAGAAGCGTAACTCGACGGTTACGTCATCCCACCAGTTCCAGCTTAATTGTTGTGGATACAGCAACATAGCGCGACGCGACGCGTCGACTTTCTCGCGCAATAACAGAGCTTGCAGCGCGGTTTCATCAGCAACAGCGGCTTTTTCAAACGCCAGTGCGTCGCGCTGAGTTCCCCACTCACCGCTGCCCGGTAATGCCGCTGTGATCATCAATTCTTTCTCATCGACGCGACGCTGTAATTCAGTGTGTTCTTCCTGTGTGGCGACAAACCAACTTCCGCGTCCGGATAATTGTAGCGCATCGCCGTCAACAACTTGATTAAAGTCTGTTTTTTTCAAGCGTTCACTGACTATCTGATTAAACAACGCGCTACGGGCCGCCGACAACCAAAAACTGCGTTTATTGCGATCGCGCACCGGCGCATCGCTTTGTGCCCAGCGCAGCGCCCCTTGCAGGTTGCTACCGCCGATACCAAAACGCTGAGCGCCAAAATAGTTCGGTACGCCGCGTTCGCTAATCGCCTGCAAACGCGCTTCAACGTCATTTCGCTCGCTCACTTCACGCAACACCAGCGTAAATTCGTTGCCTTTCAGCGCCCCTAAACGCAGCTTACGCTTGTGGCGCGCGTACTCCAGAACTTTACAGCCTTCGAGCTCAAATTTGCTTAGATCAGGCATTGCATTGCCCGGTACGCGCGCGCACAGCCACTGTTCCGTGACCGCATGCTTATCTTTCTGCCCGGCAAAGCTCACTTCACGGGCGTGAATTTTCAGGAATTTCGCCAGCGCGTCAGCCACAAAACGGGTGTTACAACCGTTCTTCAGGATGCGCACCAAAACATGCTCGCCTTCGCCATCCGGTTCGAAGCCTAAATCTTCGACAACAACAAAGTCTTCCGGATTCGCTTTCAGGACGCCATGGCCCAGTGGTTTGCCATGGAGATACGTCAGATCGTCAAACACAGTCATTTCGGTGCCTTAATGAGTAACGCCACCGCTTCACAGGCAATCCCTTCCCCACGCCCGGTAAAACCGAGTTTTTCCGTGGTGGTCGCTTTCACGTTAACATCATCCATATGGCAGCCGAGATCTTCGGCAATAAACACGCGCATTTGCGGAATGTGCGGCAGCATCTTCGGCGCCTGAGCAATAATTGTCACATCCACATTACCAAGCGTATAGCCTTTGGCCTGAATACGCCGCCAGGCTTCTCGCAATAATTCACGACTATCGGCACCTTTAAAGGTCGGGTCGGTGTCAGGGAAGAGTTTACCGATATCCCCGAGCGCAGCCGCGCCCAGCAGAGCATCGGTTAGCGCGTGTAACGCCACATCGCCATCAGAATGCGCCAGCAATCCTTTTTCATACGGGATGCGCACACCACCAATGATAATTGGGCCTTCTCCGCCAAAAGCGTGTACGTCGAAACCGTGTCCAATTCGCATTATGTCTTCTCCTGGTGGGTAGTCCGGGTCAGATAAAATTCGGCCAACGCCAAATCCTCTGGACGCGTTACTTTAATATTATCAGCCCGTCCTTCAACGAGCTGAGGGTGTAAGCCGCAATATTCCAGCGCCGAGGCCTCATCCGTAATGGTTGCGCCTTCGCGGAGCGCACGGGTCAGGCAGTCGTGCAACAGCTCGCGAGGGAAAAACTGCGGCGTCAACGCGTGCCATAAATCGGTGCGATCGACCGTATGGGCAATGTCTGTTCGGCCCGGCTCCGCGCGCTTCATCGTGTCGCGTACTGGTGCCGCCAGGATCCCGCCGGTGCGGCTGGTCTCACTGATTGCCAGCAAACGGGCTAAATCATCCTGGTGCAGACACGGACGCGCGGCGTCATGCACCAGTACCCAACTGGCCTCACCTGCGGCTTGCAAACCGGCAAGGACAGAATCGGCACGCTCGTTGCCGCCATCCACTACGGTAATTTGCGGATGCGCGGCGAGTGGAAGTTGGGCAAAGCGGCTGTCGCCTGGGCTGATAGCGATAACGACTCGCGTCACCCGGGGATGAGCCAGCAGCGCATCAACCGAGTGTTCAAGAATGGTTTTATTGCCAATAGAGAGGTACTGCTTAGGACACTCTGTTTGCATTCGGCGGCCAAACCCGGCAGCCGGCACCACAGCGCAAACGTCCAATAAAGTGGCTGCCATGTTAAATCCCTGGACGGTTTATCGATTGTTTTGCCCTGCAGTCTGAGCGCGTTTAGACGCGTCAGGCACCAGACGATAAAAGGTTTCGCCCGGCTTAGTCATGCTGAGTTCGTTGCGCGCGCGCTCCTCAATAGCCTCTTGTCCGCCATTGAGATCGTCAATTTCGGCAAAGAGCTGATCGTTACGTGCTTTAAGTTTCGCGTTCGTAGCTTGCTGCGCAGCAACATCATCGTTGACGCGACTATAGTCATGTATGCCGTTCTTACCGAACCACAGCGAATACTGCAGCCAGACCAATAAAGCCAGCAACAGCAGCGTTAGTTTACCCATCCTGCCCCCTGAAAAACGGCATTAACATCCCATAACTTCCGCAGACAACTTTACATCAACGGTCGGGAATGCCGCGACAACGCGGGCAAATGTACCACATTTGCCCGTTGTTACGTATACCCCGTGTAAGGAGAACATAATCTCATTGTTGGTTACGGTTTGAATTATGACCAGAGAGTGAACAACATCAGCGATTGTTAAAAAAAGGCGTTTGCCTAACCCAACAACCACAGAAATAGCGCGCCAAACATCGCCCCAACCACCAGTAGGGTGCAGGTAATGCTCAGCAGCAACAGCCCCTTCAATAGGGAGTGCAGCGCAATACCCGCGACAATCGCCACGGGCAGCAATGCGAGGAAAAAGGGCCAGGTATAAATGAAGAAAAAGAGTGTGTTAGGGCCATAAATCAGAAACGGAATCCCCAGCGCCAACAGCCACGCGATAAAACCGACCACGGCACCCGGTAGTGACCAGGTGGTTTCATCGTCGGCGGCGAAGGTATCTGACTCTGTAATAGTAATGTTATGGCTGTTACGCATATCTAATCCTGTGACCGTGACTGACCGGGCATACAAGCTCGGGTGTCTCAGGATCTGATAATATCTTCCTGCCTCAGCAGGTCTAATAATTGGGGTACCAAATTTGTTACCAATTGTTCACCATCAAGGTGAATCTCTGGCGATTCAGGCGCTTCGTATACCGAATCAATTCCGGTGAAATTGCGCAACTCACCCGCCCGCGCTTTTTTATACAGCCCTTTTGGATCGCGTAATTCGCACGTTGCCAGCGGCGTATCGACAAAAACCTCAATAAAACGCCCTTCGCCAACGCGTTCACGGACCATTTTGCGTTCGGCGCGATGCGGAGAGATAAAGGCGGTCAACACCACAAGGCCCGCGTCCACCATCAGGTTAGCCACCTCGCCAACCCGACGAATATTCTCCTTACGATCGGCATCGCTAAACCCAAGATCGCTGCACAGGCCGTGGCGCACGTTATCGCCATCCAACAAATAGGTACTCACTCCCAGCTTGTGCAACGCCTCTTCCAGCGCCCCTGCTACCGTGGATTTACCGGAACCAGACAGCCCGGTAAACCACAGCACAACACCACGATGACCGTGGCGTTGTTCCCGCTGTTGCGGTGTAACAGGATGGGCATGCCAGACGACGTTTTCGTCATGCAGCGCCATTATTTTCCTCCCAGCAGATCGCGCGCGCCCCAGTGCGGGAAATGGCGACGCACTAACGCATTAAGCTCCAGCTCAAACGCGCTGAACTGAGAAGCCGCGGTGTGCTCCTGGACGATTGGCTCACGTACCAGCCCCGCGCCAACGGTAACGTTGGTCAGGCGGTCAATGATAATCAGCCCGCCCGTAACCGGGTTCTGCTGATAGGTATCCAGCACCAGCGGCTCATCAAAGGTCAGATTAACCAGACCGATGCCGTTTAGCGGCAACGCTTCAACATCACGTTGGGTCAGGTTATTAATATCAATCTGGTACTGCACGTTATCAACGCGTGCGCGGGTCTTCTTACCGGCGACTTTGATGTCGTAGCTCTGCCCAGGCGACAACGGTTGTTCCGCCATCCACACCACATCAACGGCAGCGCTTTGTACCGCAGGTAACGCTTCACCGGCATCAAGTAGCAGGTCGCCCCGGCTGATATCGATTTCATCTTTCAATACCAGGGTGATCGCTTCACCCGCATGTGCTTCCTGTAAATCACCATCAAAGGTTACGATCCGCGCCACGCTCGACTCAACGCCGGATGGCAGCACTTTGACGCGTTGCCCTACCTTCACACTACCGGAGGCCAGCGTCCCGGCATAACCACGAAAATCCAGATTCGGTCGGTTCACATACTGCACCGGGAAACGCATCGGCTGAGTATCAACTATGCGTTGAATCTCAACGGTTTCCAGCACTTCCAGTAGCGTCGGACCGCTGTACCACGACATGCTGGCGCTTTGTGAAGCCACGTTGTCGCCTTCCAGCGCAGAGAGCGGCACAAACCGGATATCCAGGTTGCCCGGCAACTGTTCAGCAAAAGTAAGATAGTCTTCGCGAATGCGGTTAAATGTCTCTTCGCTAAAGTTCACCAGATCCATTTTGTTGATCGCCACCACCAGGTGTTTGATCCCAAGTAGCGTGGAGATAAAGCTGTGACGACGGGTCTGATCCAGCACGCCTTTACGCGCATCGATCAGCAGGATCGCCAGGTCGCAGGTCGACGCACCGGTCGCCATGTTGCGAGTGTATTGCTCATGACCGGGAGTATCCGCAATAATAAATTTACGCTTCTCGGTAGAGAAATAACGGTAAGCCACGTCGATGGTGATGCCCTGCTCGCGCTCGGCTTGCAAGCCGTCAACCAATAACGCCAGATCGAGCTTTTCGCCCTGAGTACCGTGACGTTTACTGTCGTTGTGCAGCGATGAAAGCTGGTCTTCATAAATCTGACGCGTGTCGTGCAGCAGGCGACCAATCAGGGTGCTTTTCCCATCATCCACGCTACCGCAGGTTAAAAAACGCAGCAGGCTTTTGTGTTGCTGGGCGACCATCCAGGCTTCAACGCCGCCTTCATTAGCAATTTGTTGTGCAAGTGTCGTGTTCATGGCGGCTCCTTAGAAATACCCCTGACGTTTCTTCAGCTCCATGGAGCCCGCCTGGTCGCGGTCAATCACGCGGCCCTGACGTTCACTGGTGGTTGAGACCAGCATCTCTTCGATGATTTCAGGCAGCGTCTGCGCATTCGACTCCACCGCGCCTGTTAACGGCCAGCAGCCGAGCGTACGGAAACGCACCATGCGTTTTTTAATCACTTCGCCCGGTTGCAGATCGATTCTGTCGTCATCAATCATCATCAGCATGCCGTCGCGTTCCAGCACCGGACGCTCCGCCGCCAGGTACAGCGGCACGATGTCGATATTTTCCAGCCAGATGTACTGCCAGATATCCTGTTCAGTCCAGTTGGAGAGCGGGAATACGCGAATGCTTTCGCCTTTGTTAATCTGTCCGTTGTAGTTATGCCACAGTTCCGGACGCTGATTTTTAGGGTCCCAGCGATGAAAACGATCGCGGAAAGAATAAATGCGCTCCTTGGCACGCGATTTCTCTTCGTCACGACGAGCGCCACCGAACGCGGCGTCGAAACCGTATTTGTTCAACGCCTGCTTCAACCCTTCGGTTTTCATAATATCGGTATGCTTGGCGCTACCGTGAACAAACGGGTTGATGCCCATCGCCACCCCTTCCGGGTTTTTATGCACCAGCAGTTCACAACCGTAGGCTTTCGCCGTGCGGTCACGAAACTCGTACATCTCGCTGAATTTCCAGCCGGTATCAACGTGCAGCAGAGGGAACGGCAACGTGCCAGGATAAAACGCTTTGCGCGCCAGATGCAGCATTACGCTGGAATCTTTGCCGATGGAATACATCATCACCGGATTCGAAAACTCGGCGGCCACCTCACGAATAATATGGATGCTTTCCGCTTCCAGTTGCCGCAGGTGGGTAAGTCGTTTTTGATCCATAACCGTTCCTATGTAATGCCGTTATTTTGCTAACGATGCTCAGATAACCTGACTATAGGGAGGGCAAGAGGGCGAATGAAATTACGAATTGGAATGAGTAGTTCCTCAAAGGAATAACGATCCGGAAAAGCAAATATCAAAAAGTGCTTAAGCTACCGAATTTCGGGCATTTAGGAGCAAATGAAATTGTTTTACCTCGATCACGGTTTCATACTAGCGGCTAAAAATTTCTGCTTGGTATTTAAGGACTCATTATGTTTTCCGCAACGCGCCCCCTTCTTGCAATCCTGGCGCTCGGCGCGTGCTTTATCCTTCCCGCACAGGCAACATCTTCCAAACCTGGAGATATCGCAAATACCCAGGCTCGATATATCGCAACGTTTTTCCCGGGCCGCGTAACGGGCTCTCCGGCAGAAATGTTGTCTGCTGATTATATTCGTCAGCAATTTCAGCAGATGGGCTACAGCAGTGATATTCGAACGTTTAATAGCCGTTATGTTTATACCGCCAAAAATAACCGTAAAAACTGGCATAACGTCACGGGAAGTACCGTTATTGCCGCACATGAGGGTAAAGCGCCACAGCAGATTATTATCATGGCACACCTCGACACCTACGCCGCACAGAGCGACGCCGATTCCGATGCCAATCTGGGTGGATTGACCCTGCAAGGTATTGATGACAACGCCGCAGGACTTGGCGTGATGCTGGAACTGGCGGAAAAACTCAAAGACGTGCCGACGCAGTACGGCATTCGATTTATCGCCACCAGCGGCGAGGAAGAAGGCAAACTGGGCGCGGAGAACATCCTGAAGCGAATGAGCGCCGCCGAGAAGAAAAATACGCTGCTGGTTATCAACCTCGATAACCTGATCGTCGGCGATAAGCTCTATTTCAATAGCGGTAAGAAAACCCCGGAAGCGGTGCGAAAATTGACGCGCGACCGGGCACTGGCCATCGCGCACAGCCGCGGTATCGTAGCCAGCACCAATCCAGGACAGAACAAAAACTATCCGAAAGGTACTGGATGTTGTAACGACGCAGAGGTCTTCGACAACGCAGGCATTGCCGTGCTCTCCGTTGAAGCAACCAACTGGAGTCTGGGCAAGAAAGATGGCTATCAACAGCGCGCCAAAAGCGCCTCGTTCCCGGCAGGCAACAGCTGGCACGATGTGCGACTGGATAACCAGCAGCATATCGATAAAGCCTTACCGGGCAGGATAGAGCACCGTAGCCGCGACGTGGTACGCATTATGCTCCCGCTGGTAAAAGAACTGGCAAAGGCGGGTAAATCCTCGTAACCCATCCAGCTCCATAATATTTCTGCTTTCAAAGTGGATTATCCCCGCTGGCGCGGGGAACACACCAATCGAGATTAACATTGTAACGGCGCGATCGGTTTATCCCCGCTGGCGCGGGGAACACTCCCATATCGCGACAATCAGCACGTGGGTTATCGGTTTATCCCCGCTGGCGCGGGGAACACGGCGAAGGAACCGCATTAAGAATTCAGTCTGACGGTTTATCCCCGCTGGCGCGGGGAACACTCCTGAGACTCAGAGCGCTGTTGTGACGGTGGCGGTTTATCCCCGCTGGCGCGGGGAACACGCTCGGGTCGGCAATTCCAGATAACACGTTTTGCGGTTTATCCCCGCTGGCGCGGGGAACACTGCCGCCACTATATCTCGGTCTGGAATAATCCCGGTTTATCCCCGCTGGCGCGGGGAACACGAATTCACCCGTTGCAACAGCGCGCCTGGTTCCGGTTTATCCCCGCTGGCGCGGGGAACACACCGGCCAGAAGGTAAACGAACCCGCACCAACCGGTTTATCCCCGCTGGCGCGGGGAACACCCGCTGAATCCGTCGATGACGCTGCCAAACGGCGGTTTATCCCCGCTGGCGCGGGGAACACTCCACAGGAACTCGATTGCTATATGTCGGAGACGGTTTATCCCCGCTGGCGCGGGGAACACTAACGCTAAATAAACTAACGGGTTCGACATACCGGTTTATCCCCGCTGGCGCGGGGAACACTTTATCAACGCAGCGCAAACCCAACTCGACAGCGGTTTATCCCCGCTGGCGCGGGGAACACACATTGATACAGAGGAAGCGATGACCAGCGTTCGGTTTATCCCCGCTGGCGCGGGGAACACACCATAATCTTTAGCCATTTGAGCGTTTTTCTCGGTTTATCCCCGCTGGCGCGGGGAACACGTATCAATCCATACTGGATTACCTAGCATATGCGGTTTATCCCCGCTGGCGCGGGGAACACATGGAAGGGACCCGGAATCAGGCGGTGACGATCGGTTTATCCCCGCTGGCGCGGGGAACACTACGCCTACTTCATCGAGAACCAATAAATCGACGGTTTATCCCCGCTGGCGCGGGGAACACACTAAATATATATAACTGTTTTCTATTGCAATTTTCATCAAGTAACAATCTACCAACTTGGGAACAACAATTCCGTTTTATTAAAGAACACTCAACCTATTGATTATCAAAAGGAAGAAAAGACACTAGTCTAAGTCCATCCAAATCTACCGGAATACGGCGATTTTCTCCCCAGGTTTGAAACTCAAAACCTGACTCAGTGTTTGTCGCCCAGGCCATCACAACGTTTCCCGCTCCGCCCAACTGTATGATTTGGTGCCAAATCATTTCCCGAATTCGCTTAGAGGTATCACCAACGTAAACACCCGCACGGATTTCCAGCAGCCAGACGGCGAGACGCCCTCGCAGACGCGGCGGAACGTTTTCCGTTACAACGACAACCATACTCATCCACCACGCCCCCTATGACCACCATCTCCAAACAATTCCGGTTCCGGTATTGCAGGCGGCAACATATCTGGCGCAGGCTGCGGAGGGTCTATTTCGCCAGCGTCAAGGACTTCCTCAATCAGAGGTATCAGTTTGCTCGTCAGCTTAGAACTACGAAATATATCGCGACAGGCCAATCTCACCTCTCTATCTGGCTCTACAGGATGGCGGGCAGCAATTTCAAATGCCTTCGGCACGACAGAGTCGAATTTAATGATATCGGCAATGTCATAAACAAAAGAAAGCGGTTTACCGCTGTGAATAAAACCAATGGCAGGTGCATAGCCAGCCGCCAGGATAGCCGCTTCTGAAATCCCATAAAGACATGACGTCGCGGCGCTAATACATCGATTGACTACATCGCCTTTTTCCCAGTCTTTAGGATCATAGTTGCGACCATTCCATTTTACGCCGTATTGTTTTGCCAGCAGGGCATAGGTCTGCCGCACACGGGCCCCCTCAATACCGCGTAACTGTTCAACTGAACGACGCGCTGGGGGCGGCTCGCGAAAACGCAATTCATACATTTTTCGCACGACTTTCAGCCGCAAATCATCATCCAGCGCTAATTTGGCCTGATAGAGCAGCTTGTCAGCCCGTGCCCCACCGGGCTGGCCGGAAGCGTAAACGCGCACACCCGCTTCCCCAACCCACACCAGCAATGTCCCGACTATTGATGCCAGTCACACTGCGGCATGAGAGACTCGCGTTCCCGGCTCCAGCATAATGCAGGCTACCGACCCCACCGGAATATGCGTGCGAATACCGCTTTTATCGATCAAGACAAACGCGCCATCCAGTACGTCAACCTGACCATACTGGAGGAAGATCATTGAGGTACGATCTTTTAAGGGAATCGGGCTTAGCGGGACAAACGTCACTCACCATCTCCCGGTTTGATCATCATCATGCCGCAGCCAAACGCCCGGCTTTTACCGAATCCCACCGCCAGACGTTGCAGGAATCGTTCAGGATCGTTGACCACCAGCACGCCACTATAATCCACGCTGCTGAACTGAATCATCTGGCGGGCTTTCTCGCGCCGTATCTGCTGCTGCCGATAGGCATCAACATTACTCTCACACAATGAGAATCCATGTTGCTCCCCCTGGCGAGACAGCCACGCCAGCGCCGCCTGCTGCTGACAGAGCCAGATGTCCTGACTACCCATCTGCGCTTTGACCTGGCGCTTTGCTTCCATCAGCAAATCATGACGTTTACCTGCTTTACAAATTGTCGGATTAGCACGCAGGTTAAATCGCAACGTCTGACCAACGCTTAACGCTGGGCTGAACGAGCGGCACTGCACGTCGAAAATCGCGCTTTCTGCTGGCCGTTCCTGTGACAAAACAAAAAAGCGAAAAGCACCCTGTAACTCCTCACGACGATAAAGGAACTGCCGATCCTTTCCACCAGGAAAAAGATCCCACAGCCACTGATGCATAACGTATTCGCCACGATCCACCAGATGCAGCAGTTGTGAAGGCGAAAGCTGGCTGGTATGTAACGTTATTCTTGAGAGGTACACTATTCCTCCTTGCTGAGCCATGGCCCTTGATTCACGGAACGTTCGCCAAACAACCATTGTTGGCGACTCAACGGCCTGTCACGGCGGCGCAAAATTTTATTCGCGGTTAAGCCGTCGTGATCCCCTTCCCACCAGCATTCATTCTGTAATTTCGCCAGAGGAAGTTTCAGCGCTTTGAATTTACTCTCATACTGACGATATGCCTCACGTAAGACATCCGGCGCGCTTCCTTCCAGCAGTACCGGCGCGAGCGGCAACCCCAGCGGATAGCTTTTTCGCCCCAAATACAGAGGAAATACCGGATGTTGCAATCCTTCCCGGATCTGCTTCAGCGAATAAGGCGCGTCCGGCGTCATTGCAACGCCAACCATCCACCAGGCATCGGTGTAATAGTCTCGCCGGGAAATCAGCGCACTGAGCAACTCAGGATCGCGCAGCTCTTCCCGGCGGCTAAAATAGCGCGCTTTACGCACCTCTCTTGGCATCTGGACTGTGTGATAATCTCGTGCCCAGCGGGGTTCCGGGCTGGCACACAACAGAAAAGCATAATGCTGATTGAAATCGTTTAACCGCTCCTCTTCATCACGACAAATACCGAGCGCTGCCGCGAGCAGCCCCAGTAACGCCGAACGAGAGGGAAGCTCGTGACTATGGCGAACTTCACCGGGCGCATCGACGCCCCAGGAAGCCATTGGCCCATGAAGCTGAAAAACCAGATATTGGCTCATAGCCGCCCCTTACGCGCAGATAAAGTCCAGGACGTCTTTCATGCTTCCCTGTTGCTGCATAACATCAAAGTGGGTTGATTTGGTTTGCTCACCATAGACTTTCTTCATATTTTCACGCAGTTCGGTAATGCGTTTTACCGCCACATCCAGTTGGTTGGTGCCGTTGATCGGATTATAAAATGCCGCAGCCAGGGAACGAGGCTGATCGGTTCCCGTTTCCGCCAACGCCCAAGAGGCATAAGCGCGACTGGCAAAGCTGTTTTGTTTGCCGGTTGGCGAGACTTTCAGCGCCGCTTCGGTAAAGGCCCGCAACGTTTTATTAGCCAGCTCTTCATTACTGTGGAGATTTTTCACCAGCAGATCTTTGTCGATGCAGATATAGGTATAAAACAGCGCTGAACCAAAACCGGTTTCTCCCAAGTGACCTGCGCCCGCATCATCTGAAGAAGCGCGTAAATCGTCGACGGCAGTAAAGAAATCGTCTTCGACGATCGTTTCGCTGACGCCGAAGGCATGCGCAACCTGGCAGGCTGCTTCTATATTGAACTCTGGTTTATTGGCCAGCATGCGGCCAAACATCGCGATATCGACGGCCATGCGATCTTTACGTAGCAGCGCCAGCTCTTCCTCTTTTGGCGCACGTTTTTCTTCTGCCAGACGATGAGCCAGGGTAATTACCGCATCAAACTCTGCCGGGCTAATGTGCACCAGTTGCTCGGTTTCGGCGTTGGTCAGTACATCTTTCGCTTTCTTATCTGCTTTTACTTTGCCAAAGCAGTTTGCGATACCCTCTACCCATTCAACCGCTTTTTTCGGATCAATACCTTTTTCTATCAAGATATTCGCCGCCTCACGCGCAATACGCCCACAGCGAATACCAATATTCCCGGCCAGCGCCTGCTCAAACAATTCAGAAGTGCGCCATGCGCGTTTCAGACTCTGGGAAGAAATACGCAAACGTGTTGCTCCGCCAAGCACTACCGTTTTCGGCGCACCGGTATCGTCACGGTTCAGATTGGCAGCAGGATAAGCGGTCAGTAAATGGAGCTGAATAAACGTTGTCATTTGGAGTCCCTATTAATTTTCTTCGTTATCGGTTTCGCCAGCCTGATAGTATTCCAGCGCCCAGCGGATATGGATAAATTCGGTGGGTCGCTGCTGACGGCGATGATGGTTTTGCAAATCGTCGTATTCCTGACACCAGCGGAAAATATCTTCCGCCAGCGAAATCAGGTTTACAGAGCCTTTTAACAGCTTCACCGCACGTCGCAGCTGACGCAGCAGTTCATCCGGCGTTTTTACCGCAGACAATATCGCAAACCGCTTCTCCGACATGACCGGGTTATTGCCCGTCACCTGCCCAAGCTGCGCGGCAAAACACAGGCGTTCATCAATCGTTTTCACATTTGCGCCCAGTGCAGCAACCAGCGCCAGCGCGGTAACCCGCCACTCCTGCCCTTCAATTTTCCACAGCGTATGGGTCTGCATCAGCAGGGAGCGAAATCCTTCAGACAGACAGGCATCGTTTACCGTTATGCTGCGCCGCAGACTGGCACGCGCGCCGCGCTTCTCCTGCAACTCCTCATGCCATTTGCGCAGCCTGGCTTTGTGATCTTCTTTCACAATACTCATTCAGCAGCCTCCTGCTTTTTGTCCCTGACGGTTTTTGCGCTTTGCTTTTCCGCCGATGTCGTAAAATATTTTTTGCGTGCCATCATGCTGCGCTTCAGGTCGTTATCTTCATAGGGGTTGGTAAAGACACGATCGTCAAAGTAACGGCGAGTAAATAGCCACAGCTCCCTTTGCCATTTATTCAGCCTGTCACCCGGCTCCTGGCCATTTTCAAGATCGTGAATCAGGGTCAAAAAACGTCCCTGCGTCAGATTCCAGAAATCAATATCAATAAAACTGAAGTCGCCGCGCGCGCCTTTGGCATCGGCGAACCAGGCGTCTTTTAAAGCGTTACGTAATAGGCTGAGGAGTCGGGTAGCCGTTTGCATGGCTTTACGCAAATGAGGGATCAAATTTTCCGTCATAAGTATCGGGAAGTGATGTTCATACCAGCAGCGTATTTTCATATTGTCGAAATCCGCCCCAAAGCCCCACAAACCCGCCTTGATGTCCTTCAGGCTGCGAGCGTTAAACACTTTGACTACCAGCGCCGGATATTCTTTATTCGTGTCCGTCTGGTTGTCCTGGCTTAACCCCAGCCAGTCCCGCCAGATAAGCCCGCCAGGCTGTGGCTTCACGGAAAAGAATCCATCGCTCTCTTTTATCGGCAGACGATACGGCGTCAGCGGGTGTCGCCAGCCTTCATAGTTAACGCCGTAGTTTTTGACGGTCATCGCGCTGAGCAACTCGTCGCTGTCAGCGCCGCACATATCACAGAAACCAGACTGCGTGGTGGCAAAATCCAGACGGATACGGCGCGGCATACCCCAGTACGCCTGGAGCTTATTAACCAGCTCCGGCGTCGTCACCCTATTCGCTGGCGGCTCGCTGGTGCGCGTAACGGCGAGCCACGGGAAAATCGACGCATCATATAAATCTGGCAGAGGAAGTTCTGCGGCGTCCTGCGGCATCACGTTAAGCCACAGCTTGCGCCACAGCGGCGTTTGCCGGGTACCATGATATTCCTGTAACTCGATAAGCGTGGTCATCGGCCCACCACCGCGCAGACCGGTACGATAGCCTTTACCGCCGGATGGCGCGTTGAGTTGCAGTGAGAATAGCGCCAACGCCGCGCAATGCGGGCAAAAACGTTCTGTGACGCCACGTTTGATAAAATGGTCTTTATTAAATTTGGTGGTTTGCGCCCCGGGTGTTTCCGGCAACAGCGAAGCTATAGAAACTTTTTCGCCGGTTAACGGTTCAAAATCCTGCATAAAAGAGGGCGATTCAGCACCGAACTGAAAGGCATGCTCTAAGGGGGTCAGCGCCTCACGAAGCGTTTCTTCCGTTAATCCCTCCACCCAAATATCGTCCCAGCGGGCGCTATTTTTTGGCGCAATGCTGCATTGCAGCAATCCCAGCAGAAATTGCCAGGCCGCCCCCTGTAAATCAGCTCGCGTTGCGGCGATATCCACCACGTTTTCATCCGCCAGATTGGCGGGGGCCAACTTGCCCAGGGAGCCGTCATTAAAGCGCACGGGAAGCCAGGGCGTTGTCAGTAAATTTATTGGAAACATACCTTTTCCTTACGATGCGCCATCCATAGCGCTAATGTTCCCTGGAGTGTTAATGAACTGACAGTTGAAAGCTTGCTGACAGCTTATTACCTAACTGAATCTTCAACCGACAGAACAACCGTTTGCATCGGTTTGATTTTTCTTCCATGACAGATTCCTTATTTACTATTGAAACAACCAATCCCTGAAAGAACGCTATCAAGCTGAGAAACGTGATTGGGCTTCGGGGCATCTCTTCTTATGGAGAGGTAATCAACTTTACCAATCAATCCTTCACTCGCCGTATAGCCGCTGTTTGCATCCTCCGACACAACAATCACCACGGCAAACTCCATATTCTGATGTTGCTCCACACACCATTTCTGCAGCACCTCTCCCTCCAGCCGTTCAAACTCATCTTTATGCTTTTCCCACCAGCTCTGGCGCACTCGCAGCACGCTCATCTCCCAGGGATGAGCACCAGAGGCATAAGGGGTGACGTTGCCATCAACCCTTTTCGCCAGCCATAGCGTGATGGACTCTTCCGCCAGACGAGTCGACAACTTCTCCGGAAGGAAGTCGCTACTTTCAGGGCTGTATCCCGGTGCAAAGTTCAGCAACATCTGCGCGGCAAACGCCCGACCGCAATAATATTTTCCTTCCTGCGCATTCTCTGTTTTCGCAAAACCGTCAGGCATTACCACATTTTCACCGTATACCGACTCAATCAACAACCGGGCAGATTGCGGCATCCGAATGGCTCCCTGCTCCCGCAGCACGCGCTGTGTCAGCCATAGGCGGCCATGATCGGGATAGACATAGGCGCTGTTACGCATGGCAGAGGAAAACCAATCTTCTTGCGGGGCGCCATCCCACTCTGGTGCGAAGATCACCAGTTCCGGCGCATCGCGTTCATCCTGACCACTACCTTTCACTCTGCCGTTGCGATAGCGGATATGGCGCTGTAACCGTCCCGCTCGCTGGATCAGGAGATCCACTGGCGCTAAATCAGAGATCATCTCGTCCATATCGATGTCGAGACTCTGCTCAATCACCTGAGTGGCGATAAGAACTTTACCGGCACGTTGCGTACTCTCCCCTTTACCAAATAGCGACAATGTCTGCGTCTCAATCCGCTGCCGGTCATAAAAAGCAAATCGGCTATGAAATAATGAGAGATGTTCGGCCTGAACACGGCCTCTGGCGAGTAGCTGCCGATAAATCCGAATGGCATCATCCACCGAATTGCGAATCCACGCGATGCATTTGCCTTTGCTTACCGCTCGTTCAATTCGCGCGATGCAGGACTCCTCGCTATAGAGCCAACCGACATTAACACTGCGCTCAACTTCTTTGCGCGTCGCCACATGCTGAGAAACCACCTCCTGCCCTATAACCTGAGTCAACCAGGGATAATCGTCATAACTCAATAAAGGCGCTTCAGCTCGGCTTCCTGCCCCGCGCGCGAATGCGGCCACCAGCCGATCGCGCTGCTGTTGTGAGAGCGTGGCAGAAAGCAGGATCGTACTGTTGCCGCTGCGGGCCTGATGCTCAATCAGACTTTCCAGAATCCGCGACATATAGGCGTCGTAAGCGTGGATCTCATCGGCCAGCAGAATTTTGTCGCTAAGGCCCAGCAACCGCAGGTTGTTATGCTTAAACGGCATCACCGCCATCATGGCCTGATCGAGCGTGCCGACGCCCACTTCAGCCAGCAGCGCTTTCTTATTACTGTCGGCAAACCAGGCGGCGCAGCCCTGGCTTAAGGGCTGCTTATCATCCAGCTCCTCCGAACCTGACGACTCAGTCGACCAAATTGATTGATTAAATTTGTCCATTAAACCGCGCGCACTGTGCGCCAGCACCAGACTGGGGCAAGAACCCGACCTGTACAGCGAAAGCCAGCTCTCCGACAGGCGATCAAACATGGCATTCGCGGTTGCCATCGTCGGCAATCCAAAATACAACCCCTGCGCTTTTCCTGCCGCCATCAATCGATGGGTGAGAATTAACGCGGCCTCGGTTTTACCTGCGCCCGTTACGTCTTCCAGAATGAATAGTTGCGGCGCGTCTTTATCAATATCCAGCTCAAGTACCTTTTGCTGTAAAGGCGTGGGCTGCTGAATAAAGGGGAAAAGCGTTTGAATACCGGAGAAAGGAGCAACCGCAGAAGGAGGCGGTATCGTAGCAAGCGCGGCCTTCGCTTTATCCAGCGCTAGCGGCCAGTATTTTTCGATGGGCATCGAACAGGCGATGCAAGGGAAAAAACGGCAGGACGAACCACACCAGTCCGCCAGAACTACCGCAGCAGAAATCGGCCATGAGAGGTGCTGGAACAACACAATACCTTCGTCTTCATCCCAGAATAGCGGAATATCAATCAGCGGAAACAGCGATTTAATACGCGTTAAAAATTCCCGGGCCGCATCTTTGTCCTGCGGCAGAAAATTATCCAGCTCGCGAATCCCCTGCGGCGGGCGCCCATGATGGCCTGTCGTCACCGATATCCACATACCGATAACCCGCTTCAACTTGCGGGAAGAAAGTGGAGAGCCCGGCAATAGTTCAGGGAACTCGCTTAACCAACTGTTCCATAACCAGTGTCCCAGCGTCGTGTGGTGGATTGATTCATAGTTTTTTCCCCGTTCGGAAGGAACGGGCAGGTTGGGATGGCTATACAGCCGTTGAAATGAACTGGCAAACTTACCGATATCATGCCAACACAATAACCAGGCAAAAAATTGTGCGGCTTGCTCAACATTCGTTATTCCCAATCTCTGGAAATAAACAGCAAGCCCGTAGAGATTATTTTTCACCATCCAGTAGCCTACTGCCGCTACGTCCAGTGAATGCCAGCACAGCAGGTGGTAATCGTCGCCACCATCTTTTTCAACTTGCCGGCTTTTTCCCCAATAAAAATATATCGACACCGCGTATCCAGCTAATCAGGAATTGTCTTCGCATCATTACGTATTTACAGAAAACAATTCGTGACACGGCTCAATATATCTTAAAATTCAATCAATTAGATAAGATAATGTATATTCTAACTTACATTGAATTTTAATATAATTAATAACAAACTTGGCTAAAATATAAAAAATCCCGGCAACGCCGGGAGTAGAATTATTGATTTGGTGTCCGCTATTTATCACCCTTCGTGCAATCCGCACTCGCGCTTCAATCCAAAGAACCGCGTCTCTTCTTCCGCCATACCCGGCTCCCATTTGCGGGTGGTATGGGTATCACCCACTGACAGATAGCCCTGATCCCACAGTGGATGGTATTTCAGGCCGTACTTTTGCAGGTATTGGTAAACGGTACGGTTGTCCCAGTCGATGATCGGCAGCACTTTAAACACGCCACGCTGGATAGCCAACACCGGCAAATGCGCCCGGCTGCCCGACTGCTCACGGCGCAGACCGGCAAACCAGGTTTGCGCATTGAGTTCTTTAAGCGCGCGGTTCATCGGCTCGACTTTGTTGATCTCATTGTATTTCTCAATGCCTTCAACGCCCTGCTCCCACAGTTTGCCGTAGCGCGCTTCCTGCCAGGCCGCGCTCTCCTTCGCCCGGTAGACTTGCAGATTAAGCTTGAGCTTGTCTGTTAACTCATCAATAAACTGGTAGGTTTCCGGGAACAAATAGCCGGTATCGGTGAGGATCACCGGGATATCCGGGTGAACCTGATTCACCAGGTGCAGGCTTACTGCCGCCTGGATACCAAAGCTTGATGACAGTACATATTCACCAGGCAGGTTTTCCAGCGCCCACGCCACGCGCCCTTCAGCGTCCAGCTTTTCGAGCTGTGCGTTGGTTTCCGCCAGCGCCAGAATGCGGTCGACTTTTGGCAGGTCATTAAGGGCGTTTAGATCGAGTACGGACATAATTACCTCTCGTGGTTACTCCCAGAAATCCCGGGCGGGATCGAGCACCGGGCGAATGATGCCCGCACGCACCGTAAAATCACCGAAGCCTTCACCCGCTTCGCGCTCTTTCGCCCAGCGCCCAACCAGTTCGTCAACGGAGTCGAGAATTTCCGATTCCGTAATATTTTCGCGATACATACGCGGAATGCGCGTGCCCATGCGGTTACCGCCAAGGTGTACGTTGTAGCGCCCCGGCGCTTTACCCACCAGGCCCAGTTCCGCCAGCATCGCGCGGCCGCAGCCGTTCGGGCAGCCTGTAACGCGCATCACGATATGCTCGTCAGGAATGCCGTGTTTTTCGAGAATAGCTTCCACTTTATCAGTGAACGATGGCAGGAAACGTTCGGCCTCCGCCATCGCCAGCGGACAGGTCGGGAACGACACGCAGGCCATCGAGTTTTCACGCTGCGGCTTCACCGCATTCATCAATCCGTGATCGCGCGCCAGCTTCTCGATCTTCGCTTTTTGGCTTTCCGGCACACCAGCAATGATCAGGTTCTGGTTGGCGGTGATGCGGAAATCCCCTTTGTGGATCTTCGCGATCTCCAGCAGGCCGGTTTTCAGCGGACGGCCCGGATAATCCAGGATACGGCCGTTTTCAATAAACAGCGTCAGGTGCCAGTTATTGTCGATCCCTTTTACCCAACCAATACGATCGCCGCGACCGGTGAACTCGTACGGGCGGATCGGCTCAAATTTAATACCCGCACGACGCTCCACTTCCTCTTTGAACGTGTCGATACCAACGCGTTCAAGCGTGTATTTAGTTTTGGCGTTTTTACGATCGGTACGGTTACCCCAGTCGCGCTGCGTTGTCACCACAGCTTCAGCTACCGCCAGCGTGTGCTCCAGCGGCAGATAGCCGAACTCGCTCGCGGTGCGGGCGTAGGTTTTCTTATTGCCGTGCTCAATCGACAAACCACCGCCGACCAGCAGGTTAAAGCCCACCAGCTTGCCGTTTTCGGCAATCGCCACGAAGTTCATATCGTTGGCGTGCAGATCGATGTCGTTCTGCGGCGGGATTACGACCGTGGTTTTAAACTTACGCGGCAGATAGGTTTGACCGAGGATCGGCTCTTCGTCGGTGGTCGCTACCTTCTCCTGATCCAGCCAAATTTCTGCATAGGCGCGAGTACGCGGCAGCAGATGCTCAGAGATCTTCTTCGCCCATTCATAGGCTTGCGCGTGCAATTCAGACTCGTAGGGGTTCGAGGTGCAGAGCACATTACGGTTCATATCGTTGGCGGTTGCCAGTGCGTCCAGACCAACGGAATGTAGCATCTGGTGTACCGGCTTCACGTTCTTTTTCAGAATGCCGTGGAACTGGAAGGTCTGGCGGTTGGTCAGCCGAATGCTGCCGTAAATTGTGTTGTCACGGGCGAACGTGTCGATCGCCTGCCACTGTTTGGTGGTGATCACCCCACCCGGCAGACGGCAGCGCAGCAGCATCGCGTGACGCGGCTCCAGCTTTTGCTCGGCTCGTTCGGCGCGGATATCGCGGTCATCCTGCTGGTACATACCGTGAAAACGGATCAGCAGGAAGTTGTCGCCTTTGAAGCCGCCGGTCAGGCCGTCGTTTAAATCTTCGGCAATCGTACCGCGCAGATAGTTGCTTTCCAGCTTCATACGCTCAGCGTCGGACAGCTTGCCTTCGACCACCAATGGTCCTGGGTATTTTTCGCTCATTAGTAGACATCTCGCTGATAACGGCGCTCAATGCGCAGCTCACTTAAAAATTCATCCGCCGCTTCGATATCCATAGCACCGAATTCGGCAATCACTTCCAACAAAGCCTGCTCAACGTCTTTCGCCATGCGATTGGCGTCGCCGCAGACATAAATGTGGGCACCGTCGTTTATCCAGCGCCACAGTTCCGCACCCTGTTGGCGCAGTTTGTCTTGTACGTATATTTTTTCTTTCTGGTCACGGGACCAGGCGAGATCGATACGGCTCAGCACACCTTCTTTGACGTAGCGCTGCCATTCCACCTGGTACAGGAAATCTTCGGTAAAGTGTGGGTTGCCAAAAAACAGCCAGTTTTTGCCTTCGGCTCCGTCAGCCGCACGCTGCTGCATAAATGCACGGAATGGCGCAATCCCCGTGCCCGGTCCAATCATAATCACCGGTGTCTGCGGGTTAGCCGGCAGGCGGAAGTTATCGTTGTGTTCGATGAACACGCGCACTTCGCCCTCTTCTTCCACGCGATCGGCGAGGAAACTGGACGCACCACCAGCACGGGCCCGACCTTCAATGTCATAACGCACCACGCCCACGGTGACATGCACTTCGCTTTCCACTTCCGCCTGGGAAGAGGCAATAGAATACAAACGCGGCGTCAGCGGGCGCAGAAGATCAACCAACGTTTGGGCGTCCAGTTGCGCTGGGGAGAAGCGCACCATATCGACGATTGGCGTGGTTGCGGCGTAATGCTGCAATTGCGCTTTGTCGCCCACCAGCGGCAGCAGAGAGTCGCTACGGGTTAAAGTGGCATAGTTCTCGACGATATTGCCGGTGTTAACCGTCAGCTCGAAATGCCACTGCAGCGCTTCGGTGAGCGACAGGGTTTTGCCGTCAACCGTGACCGGCTCATCTCCTTTCAGCCACAGCAATTCAACCAGCTCTTTGACCAGTGCCGGATCGTTCTGATACCAGACTCCTAAGGCATCGCCCGGCTGGTAGCGCAGGCCGGAATCGCCGAGATCGATTTCAATATGGCGCACATCTTTTTCCGAGTCGCGACCAGTGATTTTCTGATTCACCGCAAGCGACGCCGTCAGTGGTGTTTCTTTGGTGTACGGGCTGGTGTGTACTTCGTTTACCGCACCGCTCGCAGCAACTTGCACAGACGATGCCGCAGGCGCACGCGCTTTCAGGACATCAACCAGACGGGCACGCCATTCGGCTGCCGCGCCCTGGTATTCGACGTCGGCATCCACGCGGTCAAGCAAACGTTCTCCGCCCAGCTCAGCCAGTTTTGCATCGAAGTCTTTTCCTGACTGACAGAAAAACTCGTAAGAAGTGTCACCAAGACCAAACACGGCAAAAGCGGTGTTATCGAGCTTCGGCGCTTTTTTCGAGAACAGGAATTTATGCAACGCTACGGCTTCTTCCGCCGGTTCACCTTCCCCTTGCGTCGACGCCACTACGATCAGCAATTTCTCATTGGCGATTTGTTTGAATTTATAGTCGCCAGCATTGATGAGAGTGACGTTGAGCTTTGCAGCGATCAGATTATCGCGCAGGGCTTCCGCCACACGACGCGCATTACCGGTTTGCGAGGCGGAGATAAGCGTAATGCCAGGCATTTCAGCAGCAGGCGCAGGAGTCGCCGCATTGCTGCCTGGCTGCTGATTCAGCACGCCCCAAAAATAGCCAGAAACCCACGCAAGCTGTGCGGGAGTGAAATCGGTCGTGGCCGCCTGAAGGCGTGCCAGTTGCTCCGGGTTTAGCGGTAGCAGAGCGGAAGGTGGGGCCTGTGTCGTCATGCGTTGTCATGTTCCAGTAAGC
Source organism: Citrobacter sp. S46_ASV_140 (assembly GCF_018919545.1). Taxonomy (NCBI): domain Bacteria; kingdom Pseudomonadati; phylum Pseudomonadota; class Gammaproteobacteria; order Enterobacterales; family Enterobacteriaceae; genus Citrobacter; species Citrobacter sp. S46_ASV_140. Next base: position 25,732 of record NZ_JAHLRC010000017.1, on the reverse strand, counting down.
AAAGCGGATTTCAGCAATAAAACCCAAACTGAAGATAAGGTTAACGGCGGGGATAGTAACAATTAAAGAAGGGATAGAAATAACAAATAACCAAATGAACTAACCTGTTTTAGTTATAGTTATTAACAGCAAAACAGATTGGATAACCATATGATATATCAATAATTATTAAATATTACCATCATGAATAGGTCGTTCTGATACTCAGCGCCCTTTTAACTAATGATAAAATTCGCTCTTTACGGTACCCTACGGCGGTTTTTCGCATTCTTGAGAGTAAAAAATGTCCACCACCTTGTTTAAAGATTTCACCTTCGAAGCCGCTCACCGCCTGCCGCATGTACCGGAAGGGCATAAGTGTGGCCGCCTGCATGGTCACTCATTTATGGTGCGTCTTGAAATTACCGGTGAAGTCGATCCGCATACCGGTTGGATCATGGATTTTTCTGAGTTAAAAGCCGCGTTTAAGCCAACTTACAACAGACTCGATCACTACTATCTGAACGATATTCCTGGCTTAGAAAACCCAACCAGTGAAGTTCTGGCCAAATGGATTTGGGATCAGGTTAAACCAGTTGTCCCTCTGCTGAGTGCCGTAATGGTGAAAGAGACCTGCACAGCAGGCTGCGTGTATCGCGGGGAATGATTGTATCGTCTGTGGCAACGGTCAATTTTCCTTAACTAACACTCTGTTAGGGTTATGTGCTCTGGATATCTGGAGCACAACATGTCTGACGATTTCGATATTATTATTATCGGTGCAGGGATAGCGGGCACCGCTTGTGCTTTACGCTGCGTGCCCGCTATGTGGTACTGGCGGAAGGGGCAATAACCTGCTGGCCGAGCGTTATGGATTCCTGCCTCGTCCCTCGACAACCGCAATGGCATTAGGCATTAAAGAGACTTTGGCGCTGAACAAAGGGATTTTCCGCGATTTAACCCAGCACACCGATGTGATCCTGAAAAAGTCGTATGAAGTGTTGCATGGCGGCCTGGATAACGTTAATTCGATTCAGAGCTGGTCTAACGCATAAGGTTATCCGGCCTGCATGTAGCACTCAATGCAGGCCGATAAACCCATTATCATCAGGCAATATTCAGATACTTATGGGTCTGCATCGACAGACGCCAGTTCCGCGCGATACAGGTATCAATACACAAACGCGTGGCATCTTCTTTCTGGCTGATTGGCTGTAAGGCGATGATGCGCGGTTTGTCGTCGCTCAACGTAGCCAGCAGTTCATCCAGCGCTTCAATATCGCGAACGCGACCAACCGGATGTTTGATTTCATTCGCACGCTCCAACGCCTGCGACAGCACATCATAACCGCCGCGCATATTCACCTTCGGCGATACGGTCACCCAGGTATTCGGCGTACAGCGCACTTCGTGGGTACCGCTGGTTTCAATCTGGCAGCTAAAGCCGTTCTTTTCCAGCAGGTCTGTCAGCGGCATCAGGTCATGAATGCAGGGCTCGCCACCGGTTATCACCACGTGACGGGCGGTATAGCCCTGACGCACAATGACCGCCAGCAGATCCTCGCTACTCGCCGCGCCCCATTTATCGCTCTCTTTGGTCTTAGCCAGGATGCTGTACAGGGAGACTTCCCGATCCTCAAGCTTATCCCAGGTGTGTTTGGTATCGCACCAGGCACAGCCAACCGGGCATCCCTGTAAACGAATAAAAATGGCGGGGACGCCGGTAAAGTAACCCTCACCTTGCAGGGTCTGGAACATCTCGTTAATCGGGTACTGCATAGTCATCTCTGTGAGGGGGATAAAGCATAAGTATCGCAGATTTCGGTCATCAGGTCATGTACGGGAGCCGCCGCGCCTCTGTGGCTTCAGGTGCTGTCGCCAGCGGTGATGATTTAATATTTTGAAGGTATGTTGTTTATCGCTCTGAGCAGGCCTTTTTCAGTCTCGATATAATTTCCGGTCTTCAGCTGAGCCAGTATCTTCATGATGCTGCTGCGCGACAGAAAGGTACGGCTTAAAATATAAGAAACAATGCTGACATTATTTCTCACCTCTTCTGTTTCATCCATCAGTTCATAGAGCTGATAGCATATAATCTCATAAGAAGATAATGCCGAGATCTTCGTGCAGTGATCGAACATTCTTGTCGCACTATAAATTAATAGCGCGGCTACGCCTTTCCACAGGTTACTCCTGTCGATAATCCGGTTGGCATCGGCAATAGAAAGCACGCTAATATCAGAAGTCTCATTCGTTCTGATATAGAAATAATCATGCTCCAGCAACTGCGTACTTAAGCCAAATATGTAGGGAGCTGATTCTGAATTTAAGGCAATACCGTCGGCATGGCGATAAAGCGTAATGTTACCGTGATGAAGTAAAAAACATTTATGCTCCCCTTCCACTCTAAAGTTAAGTGACTGCTTATTGGCGAGCGTCAACTTATTGGCTGAAGGTGTAAGAATGCTTATCAGTTGATTGATATCAGCCAGAGGCTTTTTGTGTCTGATGCTGTAACTTATTGAGGTAGCTCTTTTTTTATTATTCACAAATAAATCCCTCCATAGGCTTATGAACATCCCCCTAACGCACTCCCCTCACATAAACGATAATTATGATAATTGTTTTAGATTTTTAAAAGTTGTTTATGGGTGTAAAATTACACCCATAAACAACTTGCATAAATATCCATAATACTATTATGGGTACTGAATTCATTCTTCTTAAAAATCATCCAATTTGATATTACAGCCATTTTAGTAAAAGGAAATAAGTAATAAAACCATAAATTACTTATCAGAATTATTTTGTTATACAAACAAGATTAAATATTACTTTGAAGATATTGATTTAAAAAGAAATAAGATTAAGATCTATCGGATAATTCTGAGTCAAATTTTAAGTGAGCGTCAATCAACATGAGGAGTATGTTATGGATACCGAACATCCGGATCGCAGTCTGAACCTCTCCGCTACCACCGAACTGCTGGAAAGCCTGGCTCCTCTGGCGACTTTTGCTATGTATCCTCCCAACACCCGGTTATATCTTTATAATAATGGCGTTGCGTACTGCTATCTGGTACGAAGCGGCGTGTGCAACGTCTATCATCAGACGAGTGAAATTCTGCTGGGCACGCTGTATGTGCCAGGGATCATGGGTCTCAGTGGAACACTTTACGCCGAGGCGGGGATGTTTATTCAGACCCACAGTACCTCTGAGATCGCCATTACCCGTACCGATAAGGTCAACCAGTTCGTCACCGAACACAATCTCTGGAGGCTGCTGGCCTGCCATAGCCTCAGAGTCACCTCACGACTGTATACGATAAATACCAGGCTCATGGCCACCTGTGCCTATGAAATTGTCCGCGTTCAGTTACAGGAGTTGATGAGTGAACCAGCGGAATACAGACATGATGTTTCTGCCGCGCAGTATATCCAGCAGAAAACCAGCCTTTCACGTAGCAGCATTATGAAAATCCTCGCCCAGCTAAAAAAGGGGGGCTATATCAGCATTGAAAACGGCATCCTTTTGACAATCGAGCATCTTCCGTTAAAGTACTAACCTATTGTATCAACGAAGAAAAATAACGTACTATCTTCGATGAAATGTTTACCCTTATAATATGTTCTTGTTTTGTTAACTGACAGTCGCTATTTTCCCAAGACTTACCACCCCTCTGGCATAACCCTTTTATCGCGGAAAACACACAGGGTGTAAAATTACACCCAAAAAAGTGTTGCCGGATATTTTGAAATGTACAAGAATAATCTCATACAAATTATAACGTTTGACAAACCCGTTTTAAATATAAAAGCAGGGAACTGTCATTCTTATTAATATTATCATTAGAGATCTGTGAGCCTGGAAACGGGACGATATTCTATTGATAAATTTCAAAAAGCTGCCGTTTGCCTGGCAATACATTAATACTAATAAATTGAATATACTCAAGGAATAGATCATGAAAAGCAAATTACTGCCACTGGGAGTGCTGATTTCGTCTCTGGCTGGAGTTTCAGCGATGGCAGCTGATGGGGAGGTGAATTTTAACGGCGAGATTATTGATGCCGCCTGTAAAGTCACCAATAGTCCGGCCAGTCCGCTGACGGTGACACTAGGTCAGGTCAGTAAGAGCGCCTTTACCAACGCAGGCTCTACTGCTGCACCGACCAAATTCACGTTGCAGCTCACGGATTGCCCGGTAAGCGCAACCAAGGCGGCCGTGAAGTTTGACGGCTCCCCGGTGACAGGGAGTCCTGGCGTGCTGGCCCTGACCGCAGAAACTGGCGTGGCAGGCGGCGTGGGGATTCAATTATACGACGATGCCAATACCGCGATTCCGCTGTATAACGCATCCAAACAATACCCTCTGACGTCAGGTACCGGCGTGGTGAATAATCTGGATTTTATTGCGCGCTATATCGCCACATCGACAACGGTGACCGCAGGAAAGGCTAATTCAATGGCAAGTTTCACCATTGTTTATAATTAATAGCCCGTCATACCTGCATAACGAAATTGTTATTCGGACCGATGGATTATTGTCGGTCCGTCCTCACTCTTTTAATGAATGACTAATGATGAAACTTATTCCTCTCACCTTGCTGACTGCACTAATAATAACCTCCGGGTTAGCCCAGGCTGGCCTGATTGTGGGTGGCACCCGCTTAATTTACGATGGGAGTAAGAAAGAGTCTTCAATTAATGTGAGCAACCCGGACCAGGCACCTTATCTGGTACAAAGCTGGGTCGAACCGGAAATTAATCGCGCAGAGAAAACGCCGTTTGTGATCACCCCGCCGTTATTTCGTCTGGACGGTGGGCAGGAAAATGTCTTGCGCGTCGTGCGGGCGGGCGGGAATCTACCGCAGGATAGGGAATCGCTGTACTGGCTGAATATTAAGAGTATCCCCTCGATAGAAAAAGATCAGGGTAAAAACCTGCTGCAGATCGCGGTCAAGACGCGCATCAAACTGATCTATCGCCCTGAAGGTTTAACAGGCTCCGCGGAAGTGTTAACCCATAAGCTTTCCTGGCAGCGCCGCGGCAACCGGCTGGAGGTGAGTAACCCGACCTCATTTTATATGAATTTCCAGAGCGTTACCGTTGCAGGTAAAGAGCTGGAAGATGCCCGGTATATTGCGCCGCAGAGTAGCGCCATTTTTGAATTACCCAGCGGTGCGGGTAATAGCGTGAGCTGGAAAATTATTAATGATTACGGCGGAATCGGCGAGCTTCATCGTGCTTCGTTCTGATAAATAACAGCACAGGAATCCGGCGTTAATTATTTACCCTTCAGGGAAGGACTACACAGATGGGGAGCCCAAAAAACCTGCGCGAATATCCACAAACCAATAATATCCGCAGGCTGATTTATCTTTTTTCGACACCCTTTTTACTATTAAATTTAACGACTTTTGCCTCACACGCCAGGGAATATTTTAATCCGCTGATGCTGGAAATTGACAACCCGCATCAGGAAAAGACCGATCTTAGCGTATTTGAAGAGGAAAACGGCCAGGCGCCGGGCGTTTACCGGGTCGATATCTCTGTTAACAACCAGTTTCAGGAAACCCGGGAAGTGGAGTTCAGCATGCAGCCCGGCCCGGACGGGAAAGCGCTTCTGTCGCCATGCCTGAGCGTGAGCCAGCTTAACGCGATGGGAGTCAAAACCGACCTGTTCCCGGATCTGGGCGATGCCGCCGCGCCGTGCGCCAGGCTGGACGCGATCCCCCATGCTCGCGCAGAGTTTCGCTTTAGCGCGCAGCAACTGCTGTTGAGCATTCCGCAGGCCGCCATTGTGATGAATCCACGCGATTACGTTCCTGAAACGCAGTGGGATGATGGGATCACCGCCCTGCTGCTTAATTACAGCGTGAACGGCGCCAGTACCCGGGCACGGGATCGTAGCGGCACGGACAGTACGACCCAGTACGCCAACCTGCGTCCCGGCATGAATATCGGTCCCTGGCGGCTGCGTAATTACACGACTTTTCAGCGGGAGAATAACGGTCGCGACAGCTGGGACACCGTCTATACCTATTTGTCCCGTGATATTCGTGTCCTGAAGAGCCAGCTGGTGCTGGGAGACAGCGCCTCCCCGTCCGATATTTTCGACAGCGTTCCTTTTCGCGGCGCGCAGTTGGCGTCCGACGAGGAGATGATCCCCGACAGCATGAAGGGCTATGCACCGGCGATCAAAGGCATCGCGCGAACCAATGCGCAGGTGATTATCCGCCAGAACGGGTATGTTATTTATCAGAGCTATGTGGCACCAGGCGCATTTGAAATCAACGACATGTACGCCACCGGCGGCAGCGGGGATCTCTATGTGACGATTAAAGAAGATAACGGCAGCGAGCAGAATCTCGTCGTACCGTTTGCCTCACTGCCGGTGCTCCAGCGTGAACAGCGGCTGAAATATTCACTGACCAGCGGCCAGTATCGTTCGTATGACCGCAGCGTGGAAAAGACGCCGTTTAGCCAGGCGACGCTGATCTACGGCCTGCCCCGGGGTTTTACCCTCTATGGCGGCGGCCAGTTCGCGGACCACTATCAGTCGCTGGCGCTGGGCGTCGGTAAAAATCTGGGGGAAATTGGCGCGCTTTCGCTGGACGTCACCCAGGGCTGGTCGAAGATACAGAGCCAGCCGAAGGAGAAAGGCCAGTCATGGCGGATCCGCTACAGCAAAAATATTGTCGAAACCGGGACTAACTTCGCCATTGCCGGTTATCGCTACTCGACCGATGGCTATTACACGCTGGCAGAAGTCATGGATACCTGGCGCGGCGGGAACACCCCGACGTTTTTCGAGCGCAGGCGTAACCGTACTGAACTGTCGCTGAGCCAGAATTTGTGGGAAAGAGCGGGTTCGCTGTCGCTGAGCCTGATAAACGAAGACTACTGGAACAGCGGCCGGACCCTGCGGTCGATGAGCGCCGGTTACAACAATAGCTGGAACGGCATCAGCTACGGGCTTAATTACAGCTATAACATTAACTCGACGTCGCGCAGCGGGGGCTCCGGCAAAGAAAAGGTCTATGAGCGCGACCAGGTGTTCTCACTGAACGTCAGCATTCCACTGAGCCACTGGTTGAGTAATACCCACGCGTCGTGGAACGTCAGCAGCAGCCAGAAAGGGAGCACCAATCACACCGTGGGTCTCAATGGTACGACGCTTGAGGGCAATAACCTGAGCTGGAGCATCCAGCAGGGTTACGGCAGCCAGGGGACGGGCAACGGCGGCAATCTGAACGCCGACTATCGCGGAACCTATGCTGAAGTCACTGCAGGATATGCTTACGACAAAAACAGCCAGCGGCTGAACTACGGGCTACAGGGCGGGATAGTCGCGCACGCCAGCGGCGTCACCTTCGGCCAACCGCTGGGTGAAACCATGGCACTGGTTCAGGCACCGGGAGCCTCCGGGGTTGGCGTGAGCAATCAGAGCGGGGTGAAAACCGACTGGCGCGGCTATGCCATCGTGCCTTATACCTCGCCCTACCGTAAAAACCAGGTGCAGCTGAATACGCTGACGCTGCCCGATAACGTGGAGCTGACGCAGACCACCCGCAACGTGGTGCCGACGCGGGGAGCCGTGGTGCAGGCCAGCTTTAACGCCAGCGTGGGCCAGCGCGTGATGATGACGCTATTGCGACAGGGTGGAATGCCGGTGCCATTTGGCGCGACGGTCAGCGATACCGCGCAGAAAAGCGCCCAGGCATTTATCGTTGGCGATGGCGGACAGGTGTATCTGACCGGTCTGGCCGACAGCGGCGAACTAAGAGTGAAATGGGGGAACGGTGCAGAGCAGCAGTGTCAGGTGAATTATTCCCTGGATAAAGCGCCGCCAGAAAATAGCGATATTCTGATCATTAGCGAGCGATGTCATTAAGTAAATAACTTAGCCGTTCAAAAAATTAATTTTTTATCTGATACCTGTTGCGTATTGAGGTATACCAATGAGCAAAATGAAATTTCAGAAAATTATCTGGAGCGCTGCTTTTCTGATATGCAGCTCATTTCCTGCGCTTGCCACCTGCAGTATCGAACAACAAAAGGGGGTTATGGCCTGGGATAATATAGATATTGGTACAATCTATGCGCAACGTGATATTCCTGTGGGTCAGAAGATCGGTACGATAAAATTATTTCCGCCCTTTACTGGCTCATGGCTCGGTTGTCAGGGGGGAGAATTAATTTCAGTATCCATGTTTCGCGATGCAATTAGCGGTTTTCCCCATATCTATAATACGGGCATCCCCGGCGTCGGGATAAAGGTTTATTATACGGCGTTCACGCAAGATACATTTGATAACCCACCCAGGACAGGAACAATGGGACAGGGTGCAATCCCTGTCGATGGCTCCGGGCTGGGTCAGGGCGTAACGGTGGAGCTATATAAGACCGGACCGATAACATCAAAAAATATTGATAGCGGACTGTATTTTCAAAAAACCTATGACAACCTTGAGGTTGTCAGGGGAAGTATCGTCGCAGGTCAGGTTATTCAGTTAGCCTGTTCGCTAAACAGTTCAACGATTACCGTACCGTTGCCTGATGCTTTAGGCAGTGCGTTTACAGGAAGAGGTACAACTAAAGGCGATACTGCCTTTACCATCAATCTTAACTGTGATGCGGGCACCCGGATTAACGCATCGTTAAGTGGGACGCAAAGTGCAGAGACCTCCAATAACAGTATCCTGGCGTTATCAGGGGCCGGAACGTCAGGGGTTGCGAGAGGAATCGGGATCCAATTGCTGTATGACAATACGCCCCTGAAGCTGAATAACAACATCGTGCTGAAAACCTCAGCAGGCGGTCAGGAATTCCCTCCGGGAGCCTTTACCGCACGCTATTTTCAGACGAAAGACAACGTGACCGCGGGCAGCGCTAACGCCACAGCGACGCTCAATATTACTTATCAGTAGACGGCTCCGCCATCAGAGTTATACAAGGAGAGGAATAAAATGAATATTCATAAAAGATTCATTCATCTGGCGCTGGCGGGGCTGTATTTAGCGGCAACAATCAATATTGCCGGGGCCAATCCGGTCAATATTAATATTACCGGCAAAGTCGTCTCCTCACCTTGTACCGTTGACACCACCAAATCACAGCTCAATGTTAATTTGGGTGATGATATTCAGGCCACCGCCCTGGCACAGCCTGGTAACGTCACAACATTCAAAATCTTTTATTTAATCTTAAAAGATTGTCCTTTCGGCACAACATCGGTAACGGCGGCCTTTTCCGGAACGCCAGCAGCGAACAGCCCCGGGGAGTATGCCAATACCGGGACGGCAACCAATGTTAACGTACAGCTTAAAGAGAGTCTGGGTTCCGGTAACGGTAAGTTTTTAGGTCCGGGAACCACATTAAAGCGTAATGTTGCAACCGACCGCACAGTCTCCTTCCCGATAGGCGCGCGTGCCATTGCCGCAGCGGCAGACGTTATGCCCGGCACGATAGTGACTGTTTCACAAGTCACCTTCACCTATCAGTAAACCTGACTTCTCTGCTCAACGGGTGTTTATCATGCAGCAACAAATGAAATATGTTCTCCCGGCGCTTTGTCTGGCGTGCCCTGCATATGCTGCGGAGATCAATATCGGTGGTCATGTTGTGGCTTCTCCCTGCGTAGTCGATATCGCCTCGCAAAACCAGAGCGTTAATTTCGGCCAGCTCCGCTTAAATGAAATGCGCGCCGACGGAAATGCTTCCGCGTGGAAATCGTTTGAGGTAAGGCTTTTCAAATGCCCGGCAGGAACGACATCGGTGGACGTGACGTTCAACGGACAACCGGCAGCAGAAGATCCCACGTTGTATGCCAATACGGGGACCGCCGCCAACGCCGCCGTGCAAATGGCCCGGGACACGAACAAGGCGCAGGTGCAGGGCAACGGCAGCAGCATGAACGTCCCCGTTGACGCTCAGCGCAAGGCGACCTTTTTACTGGCTGGTCGGGTGATTGTCTCTGACACTACCCTACCGGGTACGTTTAATTCCCTGGTACAAATGAATTTTACTTACCGATAAACAAAACCACCCTGCTTAGAGCCAGGCTCTGAATGGGTTGCTGAGAATAGTCACCTGAAATAGCAGTGAGGGTATGCGTTATGTTACAGATACAGAAGAATCATATATTCGTCCTGGTACTTGGGTTAACCGGTGCGTTTACTGCCCCTGTTGAAGCGGCCAGCTGTAATAATTCCGGTGGGTATTACACGTTCTCAGGAACGTTAAATTATCAACGTGACGACGCCACCATGAATGTCTTCAGTGATAAATTTGGATCTATTGGCAGCGAAGTATGGGGGTTGGGTTGCTTTGGGGATCCTGACGCCGACAGAGATGTGTACTTGCGTTTACAGGTTAATTCAGCCCCTGTTGCAGGTTATACCGATGTCTATCCCACGAATATCGACGGAATTGGCGTTCGTTATAATTTTGCCCTGAATACAGGCTCATTGTCTTTTTGCCCAGTACAGTTTGACGATCATATTTCAAACTCAACCCGGACTTACACCTGCCATATACTTAACAAGGACACGCAGGGTTTATCCATGGGAGCATCACTGCAATTTGTGAAAACAAAGCCCAATGTCGCCTCAGGAGCAATAACGACAATACCGTCTGTAACCTCAAGCTATTCGTTAAATAATCAAAGCGGGCAGTGGGATTTAAATCCCATCTGGTCAGGTGCGGGGTCAGTGGTGGTAACGGTCCAGGCCTGTGCAATAAATAACTCGAGTATCGCTGTTCCCCTGGATCCGGTATTAGCGGATAGTTTTACCGGAGCAGGAACCACCAAAGGCGATCGGACCTTCACAATAGACCTGAACTGTGATGCGGGCGCCCGCATTAACGCATCGTTAAGTGGGACGCAAAGTGCAGAGACCGCCAATGACAGTATCCTGGCGTTATCGGGAGCAGGAATGTCAGGAGTTGCGAGCGGAATCGGGATCCAACTGCTGTATGGCAATACGCCCCTGAAGCTGGATAACAACATCGTGCTGAAAACCTCAGCAGGCGGGCAGGAATTTCCTCCGGGAGCCTTTACCGCACGCTATTTTCAGACGAAAAACAACGTGACCGCAGGCAGCGCTAACGCCACTGCGACGCTCAATATTACTTATCAGTAGGCAACTTCGCCATCAGAGTTATACAAGGAGAGAATTAAAATGAATATTCATAAAAAGTACATTCATCTGGCGCTGGCAGGACTGTATCTGGGGACGACAATCAGTATTGCCGGGGCCGAACCCACCAATATTAATATTACCGGGAAAGTTATTGCGTCCCCGTGTGTCGTAGCCAGTGGCAGCAATATCAATGTTAATTTAGGAGACATCCCGGCTGCAGATATTGCAGTGGCAGGTACAACATCTACCCCGGTTAATTTTACCATTAACCTTGCCAGTTGCCCGGTGGGAACCACCAGCGTAGTCGTGACGTTTACCGGAACGGAAGATCCCGACTTTCCGGTACGCTATAAAAATAGCGGAACGGCGAACGTTGCAATAGAACTGATCCAGGTCAGCACCGGTTACCTGAAAGGAAATAATACAAATATTACTCAATCGGTACTCGCCGATCGTACCGTTACATACAATTTACGTGCCCAGGCCTATTCCAAAGGCAATGTGATGCCGGGGACGATCTCTGGTATCGTTCAGGCCAACTTTACTTACAATTAAGTTACTATTTTGCAATTCACAATGACTTATCAGTAAACCGAACTATTTCTGTGTAAAGGATATTTATCATGGCGCAACAAATGAATTATTCTATCCTGGCACTTTGTCCCCTGTGTCCAGCGACCTTTTTACTGGCTGGTATCTGCCCCCTTCCCAATACGTTTAACTCTTTGGTACAAATTAATTTTAATTAATAAAAAATACCCTTATTATTAATAAATGCCTCTGCTGGCTTCTGGTATATTAAATATGAAAATACTTATACAGGACCCTTACGAATTTTATTGCGATGGATTGAAACATTTTTTTATAGAGATATTCTTTGGAATAACCGCCAATAACATTATTTTTTTAACATCTTACTCCCAACAAAACTTTGATAAGGCAGATATCGTCGTTATTTCTCTGGCTCCAGGAGAGCATCTCATGTGTTTTCCTGAACTGCAAAACAGGACAACAGGCATTATTATTGGCTTAACCGATGAGGTGATTGACTCCCCTTCCGATCTGCCCTTTTGCATTGCCCGGATCATTTTTATTCACCGAAAGGACTCACTGTCGACAGTCAAAGAGAAAGTATTAACCGCCTGGCGGGAATCAAGAAAAAAGCAAATACAGCCGGGGAAAACATTATGTCTTCATTGTCCACATAAAGTCCTGACCAGGCAGCAAAGGCGTATTATGTCCTTTATCTATCAGGGGATAACGACATCTGAGATTGCCCACAACATGTCAATCTCAGAGAAAACGCTCTATGTGCATAAATACATCATCCGCAAAAAGTTTAATCTGCGAACTAATCATGCGCTATTTTGCTTCCTTCAGAAACTTGCCGATAAAAACAGCCAGCAGATTTATCTGCTTCAAGTTCCGCTGAACGCATAAAAAAACCCGCCGCAGCGGGTTTTTACGTTAAGAGTTAAAGAACAGGATTACGCCTGACCTTTGATCTCTTTACGACCGTTGTACGGCGCTTGTTCACCCAGAGCTTCTTCGATACGAATCAGCTGGTTGTACTTAGCAACGCGGTCAGAACGGCTCATAGAACCGGTTTTGATCTGGCCTGCAGCGGTACCCACAGCCAGGTCAGCGATGGTAGCGTCTTCAGTTTCGCCAGAACGGTGAGAGATGACAGCGGTGTAGCCAGCGTCTTTCGCCATTTTGATCGCAGCCAGAGTTTCGGTCAGAGAACCGATCTGGTTGAATTTGATCAGGATGGAGTTAACGATGCCTTTTTCGATGCCTTCTTTCAGGATCTTGGTGTTGGTTACGAACAGATCGTCACCAACCAGCTGGATTTTGTCGCCCAGAACTTTAGTCTGGTATGCGAAACCGTCCCAGTCAGACTCGTCCAGACCATCTTCGATGGACACGATCGGGTACTGTTTGGTCAGTTCTTCCAGGAAGTGAGTGAATTCTTCGGAGGTGAATGCTTTGTTGCCTTCGCCAGCCAGAACGTATTTACCGTCTTTGTAGAATTCAGAAGCTGCACAGTCCATCGCCAGGGTGATGTCTTTGCCCAGCTCGTAGCCAGCTGCTTTAACCGCTTCAGCGATTACAGCCAGAGCTTCAGCGTTGGAACCCAGGTTCGGCGCGTAGCCGCCTTCGTCACCCACTGCAGTGTTCATACCTTTAGCTTTCAGAACTTTAGCCAGGTTGTGGAACACTTCAGAACCCATACGTACGGCTTCTTTCAGGGTTTTAGCGCCAACCGGCTGAATCATGAACTCCTGGATGTCAACGTTGTTGTCAGCGTGCTCACCACCGTTGATGATGTTCATCATCGGAACCGGCATGGAGTATTTGCCCGGAGTACCGTTCAGTTCAGCGATGTGTGCATACAGCGGCAGGCCTTTAGCAGCAGCTGCTGCTTTGGCGTTCGCCAGGGACACAGCCAGGATGGCGTTTGCACCGAAGTTGGATTTGTTTTCAGTACCGTCCAGATCGATCATGATCTTGTCGATGCCAGCCTGATCTTTAGCATCTTTACCCAGCAGAGCCTGAGCAATTGGGCCGTTAACAGCTGCAACAGCTTTCAGTACGCCTTTACCCATGAAACGGGATTTGTCGCCGTCGCGCAGTTCCAGTGCTTCGCGGGAACCAGTAGAAGCACCTGACGGAGCTGCTGCCATACCAACGAAACCACCTTCCAGGTGTACTTCGGCTTCAACAGTCGGGTTACCACGGGAGTCGATGATTTCACGACCGATGATTTTAACGATTTTGGACATTAGATTTTCCTCAGTACAAGTTAAACTAAAACTCCAGACAAACAATGCACCCGGATGGGTGCATTGCCGTTCTAACTTTTTTACTTCTTACTTCGCCTGACGCTTCTGATGTTCACTGGCGGCTTTCACAAAGCCGGCAAACAGCGGGTGCCCATCACGTGGCGTGGAAGTAAATTCCGGGTGGAACTGACAGGCCACGAACCACGGATGATTCGGTACCTCAATGATCTCGACCAACTGATCATCACCGGAACGGCCTGCAATACGCAGACCCGCAGCTTCAATCTGTTTCAACAGCATATTGTTGACTTCGTAACGGTGGCGATGGCGTTCAACAATTGTCGGCGCGCCGTACAGCTGACGAACCAGGCTATCGTCGCTCAACTGACACTGCTGGGCGCCAAGGCGCATTGTGCCGCCCAGATCGCTCTTCTCGGTACGGACTTCAACGTTGCCGTCTTCATCGCGCCATTCGGTAATCAGGGCCACCACCGGGTACTTACAGTCTGGCACAAATTCCGTGGAGTTGGCGTTATCCATACCCACTACGTTACGTGCAAACTCAATCAACGCAACCTGCATACCCAGGCAAATACCCAGATAAGGAACATTGTTTTCACGCGCAAAGCGCGCTGTCGCGATCTTACCTTCAACACCACGGTAGCCGAAGCCGCCAGGGATCAGGATTGCATCAAGACCTTTCAGGATCTCAACGCCGCGCGTTTCGACATCTTGCGAATCGATCAGCTTAATGTTGACGGTGACACGATTCTTCAGACCACCGTGCTTCAATGCTTCGATAACTGACTTATAGGCATCCGGCAGTTCAATATACTTGCCGACCATACCGATAGTCACTTCGCCTGCCGGATTCGCTTCTTCGTAGATAACCTGTTCCCATTCTGACAGATTAGCTTCCGGACAGTTCAAGCTGAATCGTTTACAAATATAATCGTCAAGGCCCTGGGATTTCAACAGGCCTGGAATTTTATAGATGGAATCGACATCTTTCATTGAAATAACGGCTTTTTCTGGCACGTTACAGAACAATGCAATTTTTGCACGTTCGTTGGCCGGAACCGCGCGATCGGAACGACAGATCAGAATGTCAGGCTGGATACCGATAGACAGCAACTCTTTTACCGAGTGCTGAGTCGGTTTAGTTTTGACTTCACCGGCAGCGGCCAGGTAAGGAACCAGAGTCAGGTGCATGAACAGCGCGTGTTCACGACCGATATCTACCGCTAATTGGCGAATCGCTTCCAGGAATGGCAGGGATTCGATATCACCGACCGTACCGCCGATTTCAACCAGAACGACGTCATGACCTTCGCCACCGGCAAGGACACGCTCTTTAATCGCGTTGGTGATGTGCGGGATAACCTGTACGGTTGCACCCAGATAGTCGCCACGGCGCTCTTTGCGCAGGACATCGGAGTAAATTCGACCGGTAGTGAAGTTATTGCGGCGAGTCATTTTGGTACGAATGAAACGCTCATAGTGACCCAGGTCCAGGTCGGTTTCAGCGCCGTCTTCAGTAACGAACACTTCCCCGTGTTGGATTGGACTCATAGTACCTGGATCGACGTTGATATACGGATCCAGTTTCATCATGGTCACGTTGAGGCCACGAGCCTCAAGAATGGCTGCCAGGGAGGCTGCGGCAATGCCTTTACCCAGAGAGGATACGACCCCGCCGGTCACAAAAATATAGTTCGTTGTCATGCTGGACCTGAGAAGTTAGGGTGAAACGATGGAATTACCAAGACGGGAAAGTAGTATACCCGAACATGACGAGCGCCACAAACTTTCATTATTCCTCCTCTTCACCAGGCTCACATAAACATCGGGAGTGAGAAAATAGCCCCTTTGGGGTAAATGTTTTTGACGTAAATCAAGCGCTTGTTATTTAAAAAATCACACAAATCGCCCTTGACCGACGAAATCCCTTAGAGATCAATTTCCTGCCGTTTTACCTGTTGCCAGACTTCTTCCATAGTTTCCAGATCAACACCAGTCATTTCCAGACCCCGAGCCGCTACAATTCGCTCAACCTCACGAAAACGGCGCTCAAATTTCTCGTTCGCTTTTTGCAATGCGATCTCAGCTTTAGTGCCTAAATGCCGAGCCATATTGACCGTCGCAAACAGCAGGTCGCCCATTTCCTCCTCCAGTTTAGCCTGGTCGACAACAGCCTGCTTCGCCTCAAACATGACTTCATCAATCTCTTCGTAAACCTTGTCGACAACCGGTCCTAATGTTTTCCAGTCAAAGCCAACATTAGAGCAGCGTTTCTGGATTTTTTGGGCGCGCATTAACGCCGGTAAACTTCGGGGAATATCGTCGAGCGCGGAATGCTGCGCCTTCTGGGCGCGTTCTTCGCTTTTGATTTGCTCCCAGCGGGTCAACACCTCAGTGCTGTTACTGGCAGAAACATCAGCAAAAACATGTGGGTGGCGACGCTCAAGCTTATCGCTGATGGCGGCGCAAATATCATTGAAATCGAAACGTCCTTCTTCCTGCGCCATCTGGGCGTAAAACACCACCTGGAACAGCAAGTCACCCAGCTCTCCACGCAGGTCGTCGAAGTCTTCCCGCGCAATTGCGTCCAGCACTTCATAGGTTTCTTCGAGGGTGTAAGGGGCAATAGTGGCGAATGTCTGCTCTTTATCCCAGGGACAACCGTTTTCCGGGTCGCGCAGGCGCTGCATAATACCGAGCAGTCGGTCGATTTGGTTCATTGGAATATCCTGAAATTTCAATACGCGAAGCCCGATAAGACGACAGCCGATATCCGGCAACATGGCAATGCCTGATGGCAACGCTAACGCGCCTCACCAGGCATGCAAACTTATCTGGCCTATAAAATAATTAATTACCGTGCAGACGACGTGCGTCGATCACATCCGGCACCTGGTTCAGCTTGCCAAGCACGCGCCCGAGCACCTGCAGGTTATAGATTTCGATGGTCATATCGATGGTAGCCAGTTGCTGTTTGGTATCACTCCGGCTGGCAACCCCCAGCACGTTCACCTTCTCGTTGGCAAGAATCGTGGTGATATCACGTAATAAGCCGCTGCGATCGTTAGCCTGGACGCGAACCACCAGCGAATATCCTGCCGAGTAGCTTTCGCCCCAAACCGCATCAACAATACGTTCCGGGGCATGGGAGCGCAGCTCGGTCAACTGTTCGCAATCCGCCCGGTGCACGGAAATACCGCGGCCCTGAGTGATAAACCCGACAATTTCATCGCCTGGAATCGGCTGGCAGCAGCGCGCGATGTGGTGCATCAGGTTACCCACCCCTTCCACCACCACGCGACCGTCGTCTTTACGGCGACTCTGCGGCGCCTGCGTTTTCTGCTGAAGCTGTTTCAGCGCGGCGGCATCCTGTTCGGCTGCGCTTGGCTTATTAAACTGCGCCTGCAGGAAGTTCACCATCTGGTTGAGGCGAATGTCCCCCCCACCAATCGCCGCCAACAGCTCATCCAGCTCATTGAAGCTGTAGCGCGGCAGCAGGTGCTTTTCCGCTTCTTTCAGGCTAATGCCTAAATGCGCCAGCTCATCGTCGAGGATCTGGCGGCCAGCAAGGATGTTTTTGTCGCGGTCCTGTTTACGGAACCAGGCGTGGATCTTCGAACGCCCCCGACTGGTGGTTACGTAACCGAGGTTAGGGTTCAGCCAGTCGCGGCTTGGGTTAGGCTGTTTCTGGGTGATAATTTCAATTTGATCGCCCATCTGCAGCTGGTAGGTAAACGGTACGATGCGCCCGCCAATTTTCGCGCCAATGCAACGATGCCCCACATCACTGTGAATATGATAAGCAAAATCGAGCGGTGTGGAGCCTGCAGGTAAGTCCACAACGTCGCCTTTTGGCGTAAAGACGTACACTCGGTCATCAAAGACCTGGCTACGGACTTCATCCAGCATTTCGCCAGAGTCCGCCATCTCTTCCTGCCAGGCGATCAGCTTACGCAGCCATGCAATACGATCTTCATGACCAGAACGCGCTACGCCTGAAGCGGTGCCCTCTTTGTACTTCCAGTGTGCCGCAACGCCCAGTTCGGCATCTTCGTGCATCTGTTTCGTACGGATCTGAATTTCAATGGTTTTGCCGCCCGGTCCCAGCACAACCGTATGAATTGACTGATAGCCGTTGGGTTTCGGGTTAGCGACATAGTCATCGAACTCATCCGGCAGATGGCGATAGTGAGTATGCACTATCCCGAGCGCGGCATAGCAGTCCTGTAAACGCTCCGCCACGATACGCACCGCGCGCACGTCGAAAAGTTCATCGAAGGCCAGCTGCTTTTTCTGCATTTTGCGCCAGATGCTGTAGATGTGTTTCGGACGTCCGTACACTTCGGCTTTGACGCCTTCCGTTTTCATCTCTGAGCGCAAATGACCGACGAACTCATCAATGTAATGCTCGCGATCGATGCGACGTTCGTGCAGCAGCTTGGCAATACGTTTGTATTCAGCCGGGTGCAGGTAACGGAAGCAGTAATCTTCCAGTTCCCATTTTAATTGCCCAATGCCCAAACGGTTGGCCAGCGGCGCATAGATATTGGTGCACTCTTTTGCCGCCAGAACGCGTTCATCTTCTGGAGCGTCCTTCACTTCACGCAGATGTGCAATTCGTTCGGCCAGCTTGATGACCACACAGCGGAAATCATCCACCATAGCCAGCAGCATGCGGCGAACGTTATCGACCTGTTCGGATGAGACTGAATCGGTATGAGTGGCCTTAAGCTGGCGTATTGCCGCCATATCCCGCACGCCGTGGATAAGATGAACAATGGATTTGCCCACGCTCTCGCGCAGGATGTCTTCACTGACCACGTTGGCATCTGCCAGAGGGAACAGCATTGCTGCGCGCAGCGTGTCGATATCCATGCTCAACATGGAGAGTATTTCTACCATCTCTACGCCACGCCACAGCAGCAGATCCGCATCCGGATGTCCCTGTGTCTGCTGCTGGCAGTACGCCCAGGTTTCGGCTAAGCGTTCACACGACTGCTGGCTGGAGATCCCCAGACTCGCGATCCATTTCTTTGGATCAAACTCACCAGCTTTATTTATATGTGCACTTCTTACCGCAACCATTGTCCTCTCCTTAAGGGGCCTGGCCTGTCGAAGTCGACAAGCCATACCCATTGTCTTTCGTCTTTCACGCTGCATTACCACCCGAAATCCAATGGGTACAAAATTTATTACATACGCTCAAACAGGACCATTGATTCCAGGTGTCCAGTGTGCGGGAACATATCGAGCATCGCCAGTCGCCGTATGACATATCCCGCGTTGAGCAAAGCGTCGCTGTCACGAGCCAGCGTTGCCGGGTTACAGGATACATAAACAACGCGTATAGGTTCTAATTTTATAATATGTTGCATCACACCTGCAGCCCCCGCACGCGCAGGATCGAGCAATACTTTGTCGAATCCGTTTTTCGCCCACGGCTGCCGGGTAACATCTTCCTCAAGGTTTTCATGAAAGAATGTCACATTGTGTAATCCGTTATTCAGCGCGTTTTCCCGGCCTTTTTCCACCAGCGCCGGTACCCCTTCCACCCCCACCACGTTTGCAGCCCGGGTTGCCAGCGGCAGGGTAAAATTACCCATTCCACAGAACAGATCGAGTACGCGATCTTCAGGTTGCACATCAAGCCATTCGAGCGCACGGGCCACCATTTGTTGGTTTACCCCTTCATTGACCTGAATAAAATCACGCGGGCTGAAGGTTAACCGTAGTCCATTTGAGTCATACCAGGGCGACTCTTCTGATATTGATTCCAGTATCTCGCTTTGCGGGGCCAGAAACAAAGACAGCCCCTGAGAATGCGAAAAGCATTCCAGTTTTTCTTTGTCCTGAACACTTAATGGCGCCGTGTGGCGCAAAATCATCAGGGTTCCGCTCCCCGCCTGCACCAGCTCGACATGACCAAGATGGCGTAACCCTTGCAGACTTTCCAGACACGCCCGGATGTGGGGCAAGAGCGCTTCAAGCTGGGGCACCAAAATAGGGCATTGTTTGACATCGATAATGTCGCTGGATGCGGATTTGCGAAACCCCATCTGCAATTTTTGTTCTTTTGGCCGATAGTTCAGGCTCAACCTGGCGCGACGACGATAGCCCCACGGGGTATCAGCTATAACATCCGACACTTCACATTTCATTAAACGCGACAACGCCGCGCTTTTGCTACGCTGCTGCAACGAGATGCTGGCATGCTGCTGCTGGCAGCCGCCGCACACGCCAAAATGCGGGCAACGTGGCACTTCACGCTGCGGACTGTCGTTTAAACGTCGTTTTACTTGCGCGCGGGCGAACTGTTTTTTATCTTCGGTAATCACCACCTCGGCGCTTTCCTGAGGTAGCAATTCCGGTATAAACAACGCCTTTCCGTTATGGCGAGCAACGCCCTGGCCGAAAGGATCAAGGTCATTGACGGTAACGGTTATG
Source organism: Citrobacter sp. S46_ASV_140 (assembly GCF_018919545.1). Classification (NCBI taxonomy): domain Bacteria; kingdom Pseudomonadati; phylum Pseudomonadota; class Gammaproteobacteria; order Enterobacterales; family Enterobacteriaceae; genus Citrobacter; species Citrobacter sp. S46_ASV_140. The sequence continues at coordinate 5,354 of NZ_JAHLRC010000017.1, read as the reverse complement.
ATCTGACGCGTCGTCACGCGTCGTTTTGCAGAGTAGAATTGCGCCATCGACGAGATATATCTCTATTTAACAGTGTGACCCTAATTGTCCCATAACGGAACTCCATGACCAACTACAGCCTGCGCGCACGCATGATGATTCTGATCCTGGCCCCGACCGTCCTGATTGGTTTGCTGCTCAGTATCTTTTTTGTTGTGCATCGCTATAACGACTTGCAGCGTCAACTGGAAGATGCTGGCGCCAGCATCATTGAGCCACTCGCGGTCTCCAGCGAATATGGCATGAATCTGCAAAACAGAGAATCCATCGGCCAACTTATCAGCGTGCTGCATCGTCGCCATTCCGATATCGTGCGGGCAATTTCTGTCTATGACGAGAATAACCGGCTGTTTGTCACATCCAATTTTCATCTCGATCCGTCTGAAATGCAGCTGGCAACCGGTTCACCATTTCCCCGAAAGCTGAGCGTCACCCGGCTCGGGGATATTATGATCCTGCGAACGCCAATTATATCGGAAAGCTATTCGCCGGATGAATCTGCAGTCAGCGACGCCAAAAATACGGAAAATATGCTGGGGTATGTGGCGCTTGAACTGGACCTTAAGTCAGTAAGATTGCAGCAGTATAAAGAGATCTTTATCTCCAGCGTAATGATGCTGTTTTGTATCGGTATTGCGTTAATTTTTGGCTGGCGTCTGATGCGCGACGTGACTGGCCCGATTCGCAATATGGTGAATACCGTTGACCGAATACGTAGAGGCCAGCTCGACAGCCGCGTCGAAGGTTTCATGTTGGGCGAGCTGGATATGCTCAAAAATGGCATCAACTCGATGGCGATGTCACTTGCGGCCTACCATGAAGAGATGCAGCACAACATCGACCAGGCCACCTCTGACCTGCGCGAAACGTTGGAGCAGATGGAAATCCAGAACGTCGAACTGGATCTGGCGAAGAAACGCGCCCAGGAAGCGGCGCGTATTAAGTCTGAGTTTCTGGCTAACATGTCGCATGAGCTGCGTACGCCGCTGAATGGCGTGATTGGCTTCACCCGCCTGACGCTTAAAACCGAGCTCAACACGACGCAGCGCGATCACCTGAATACGATTGAACGCTCGGCCAACAATCTGTTGGCCATCATCAATGATGTGCTCGACTTCTCCAAACTTGAGGCGGGCAAACTGATTCTGGAAAGCATCCCATTCCCGCTGCGTAGCACGCTGGATGACGTCGTCACGCTGTTAGCGCACTCATCCCATGATAAAGGGCTTGAGCTGACGCTAAATATTAAGAATGACGTGCCGGACAACGTCATCGGGGACCCGCTGCGCTTACAGCAGGTAATCACTAATCTGGTTGGCAATGCCATCAAATTTACCGAAGGCGGCAATATCGACATTCTGGTCGAGAAACGCGCCCTCAGTAACACGAAAGTGCAAATTGAAGTGCAAATCCGCGATACCGGAATTGGCATCCCTGAGCGCGATCAGTCACGCCTGTTCCAGGCCTTCCGCCAGGCCGATGCCAGTATTTCCCGCCGCCACGGCGGGACAGGACTGGGCCTGGTCATTACGCAAAAGCTGGTCAATGAAATGGGCGGGGATATCTCCTTCCACAGCCAGCCGAACCGGGGCTCCACGTTCTGGTTCCATATCAGCCTCGATCTCAACCCTAACGTTCTCGTGGATCGCTCAACCACGCACTGTCTGGCTGGTAAGCGACTGGCCTACGTTGAACCTAACGCCACTGCCGCGCAATGCACGTTAGATATCTTGAGTGAAACACCGCTGGAGGTGATTTACAGCCCTTCATTCTCCGGGCTGCCGAAGGATCACTACGATATTCTGCTGCTTGGCATACCGGTCACTTTACGCGAACCGCTCACCATGCAGCATGAGCGGCTGGCAAGCGCAGCGGCGATGACCGACTTTTTGTTACTGGCTCTGCCTTGCCATGCGCAGATCAACGCTGAGAAATTAAAGCAGGGCGGCGCGGCGGCGTGCCTGTTGAAACCTCTAACCTCAACCCGCTTACTGCCAGCGTTGACAGAGTATTGTCAACTGAACCACAGCGCGGCTCCGCTACTGTTAGACGAGAGCAAAATTGCGATGACCGTCATGGCGGTGGACGACAACCCGGCGAACCTCAAGCTGATTGGCGCACTGCTGGAAGATAAAGTGCAGCACGTCGTGCTCTGCGACAGCGGACATCAGGCAGTGGATCGCGCCAAACAGATGCAGTTTGATCTCATCCTGATGGATATTCAGATGCCAGACATGGACGGTATTCGCGCCTGCGAACTGATCCACCAGCTTCCTCATCAACAACAGACGCCGGTCATTGCGGTCACCGCGCATGCCATGGCTGGGCAAAAAGAGAAGCTGCTCAGCGCCGGGATGAACGATTACCTGGCGAAGCCTATCGAAGAAGATAAGCTGCATAATCTGCTGTTACGCTACAAACCCGGCGCGAGCACATCGCTGAGGGCGCTCGCTGTTGAACCGGTCGTCAATCCGAATACCACACTCGACTGGCAACTGGCGTTAAGGCAAGCCGCCGGTAAAAACGATCTGGCGCGGGATATGCTGCAAATGCTGCTCGATTTTCTGCCCGAAGTGCGTAACAAAATTGAAGAACAGCTGGTAGGTGAAAACCCTGAAGGACTGGTGGATATGATCCATAAACTGCATGGCAGTTGCGGTTATTGCGGCGTTCCCCGCATGAAAAACCTGTGTCAGCTGATTGAGCAGCAATTACGTAGCGGGAGCAAAGAAGAAGAGCTGGAGCCTGAGTTTTTAGAGCTTCTGGATGAAATGGATAACGTTGCGCGCGAAGCGAAGAAGTTGTTAGGGTAAAGATCTGATTGCCGGATGACGACGCTCACGCGTCTTATCCGGCCTTCATGCCACATCATTCAACGTAATTGCTGACCAGCTTTCAGGGTCGCGGCCACGTTTCGCGCCGTCATTCGCACGTTCTCACTCGCGTTCTTCAGCGCCTCATCCAGCGTGCAAACGGTATAGATAACGCTAAAAACCGCATCCAGCCCATGCTCGTGTACAACACCGACATCAGCCGTCAGGCTGCCGGCAATGCCAATAACCGGTTTGTTGTAACGCTTTGCCACCTTCGCCACGCCAACCGGAACCTTACCGTGAATGGTCTGGCTGTCGATACGTCCTTCACCCGTGACCACTAAATCCGCATCCGCAACGCAGTCGTCGAGGTGTAACGCATCCGTCACGACCTCAATACCGCAGCGTAACTGCGCACCGCAAAACGCATACAGTGCCGCCCCCATACCGCCAGCCGCGCCACCACCCGCCAGTTCCAGCACGTTGACGTCCAGATCGCGGGCAATGAGTTGCGCATAATGCGTGAGCGCCCGATCAAGACGAAGAATCATCTCCGGCGTCGCCCCCTTTTGCGGACCGAAGACCGCAGAGGCCCCCTCTTCACCGGTCAACGGATTAGTCACATCGCAGGCCACTTCAATACGGCACGCGGCAAGGCGCGGGTCTAGCTGAGAAATATCAATCCGGGCGAGTGATTCAAGGCCAGTCCCGCCATGAGCAATATCGTTATTTTGCGCATCCAGTAATTTTGCTCCCAGCGCTTGCACCATCCCGGCACCGCCATCATTGGTGGCGCTGCCGCCAATGCCGATAATGATATGTTCAACGCCCGCGTCCAGCGCATGACGGATTAGCTCCCCGGTTCCCCAGGAGGTCGTTTTCAGCGGATCGCGTAAACCTGCGGGAACCTGCTCCAGTCCGCTGGCGGCCGCCATTTCGATAAACGCCGAACGCTCATCCCCGGATAAACCATAAAATGCCTGAATCGTTTTACCCAGAGGGCCGGTAACATCAACATGCACAAGGTGGCCTTGCGTTGCGGCAACCATCGCTTCGACCGTTCCCTCACCGCCATCCGCGACCGGGATCTTCACGTAATTCGCCTCAGGCCAGATCTCACGAAATCCCAGCTCAATAGCCGTTGCCACTTCAAGCGCACTCAAACTTTCCTTATAGGAATCCGGTGCGATTACTATTTTCATAAAGCATCCTTACGCATGTTGACTGTGTTAAGCATACACCAGGAGAAAAACCGCCCCTTTGTGGGAGCGGTCCCAGTTCGCTTAGCGTACCATGCACGGACGCTTATTATCAAACGTCCAGTTCGGGATCAGATACTGCATTCCCATGGCATCATCGCGCGCTCCCAGTCCATGTTGCTGATACAGCTCATGAGCTTTCATAACCTGATCCATATCCAGCTCCACGCCCAGACCCGGCTTCGCCGGTACCTGCACCATGCCACCTTTGATTTCAAACGGCTCTTTGGTCAGGCGTTGATTGCCTTCCTGCCAGATCCAGTGGGTATCGATAGCGGTAATTTTGCCCGGCGCCGCCGCCGCAACATGAGTAAACATCGCCAGCGAAATATCAAAGTGGTTGTTAGAGTGCGAGCCCCAGGTCAGCCCAAACTCATGACACATCTGCGCAACGCGGACAGAACCCTGCATAGTCCAGAAGTGCGGATCCGCCAGCGGGATATCCACGGACTGCAACGACAGCGTATGTCCCATCTGACGCCAGTCGGTGGCGATCATGTTGGTGGCGGTCGGCAAACCGGTAGCACGACGGAATTCCGCCATGACTTCACGGCCTGAGAACCCCTGCTCGGCACCGCACGGATCTTCCGCATAAGCCAGTGATCCTTTCAGGTATTTACCAATTTTAATCGCTTCATTCAGCGACCACGCGCCATTGGGATCGAGCGTGACGCGTGCCTGTGGAAAGCGTTTCGCCAGCGCCACAATAGATTCCGCTTCTTCTTCCCCGGCCAACACCCCGCCTTTCAGTTTGAAATCGTTGAAACCATATTTCTCATATGCGGCTTCCGCCAGGCGCACCACTGCATCCGGGGTCATCGCCTCTTCATGACGCAGGCGATACCAGTCGCATTTCTCATCCGGCTGGCTCTGATACGGCAGCGGCGTCGCGTTACGGTTACCGACGAAGAACAGATAACCCAGCATTTCAACTTCGCTACGCTGCTGGCCGTCGCCCAGCAGAGATGCGACGTTAACGCCCAGATGCTGACCCAGCAGATCCAACATGGCCGCTTCGATCCCGGTAACCACATGAATAGTGGTACGTAAATCGAAGGTCTGCAAACCGCGGCCACCGGCATCACGATCGGCAAAGGTATTGCGGACCGCATTCAGTACGTTTTTGTATTCACCTAACGTTTTGCCCACCACCAGCGGAATGGCATCTTCCAGGGTCTGACGAATTTTTTCGCCGCCGGGAATCTCACCCACGCCGGTATGACCGGAGTTATCTTTGATAATC